>NZ_BAAGZJ010000036.1:0-69605 GCF_054778635.1 Nocardiopsis nanhaiensis | reverse complement strand
CCGGCTCTGACGAGCCGGGCGCGGACGAGGAGGGCCTCAACCGGGTCACCGGCAGCGTCAAACTCGCGCCGGGGGAACTCAAGACCATGGTCTGGGCCCTACTCAAAGCTGACCCCTGGGTTGAGTTCACCGCCACGGCCCTGAGTCACCGGTTGCAGGGCCGCTCGATCGGGGCGATCCAGAACAACCTCGCCAAGCTCGCCCGGGAAGGCAAAGCCGAGCTGGTGTGCGACCGGCCGCGCCGGTACCGGTTCGCTGCGCAGGCGCACTGACCCGCCCCCCCGGGGGGTGTGCACGCCAACACTGCACCCCCCATATGCCTCCGCGCTCGTATGCGGGGGCGGCGAACCGAACCCAACCAACGCAGAACACGGAGGAATCCATGGCCGAGAACCTCACGAATGCCGAGACCACGCGTCGGCGGTACCTGGCCTACATCCGGCAGCACCCGGGCGGGGTCACCGATACCGACATCACCATCGACCTCGGGCTGCACCCCAGGAGCAACCTGCCCTATCACCTCAACGAATTGGCGAAAAGGGGCCTGGTATGGCGCGACCGGCGGGGACGGGGCGGGAGGTGGTTCCCGGTCGAGCACGGTCAGGCCGCGCCGCCCACCCCCGTTGGCCCCATCCAGGCACGTCGCCGAGCAGAGGTTGTGCGCCTGGCCCAGGAACAGGGCTATGCGACCATCGCCGGGGTCCAGAGGGCCTTGGGTTACCAAGGCCATACAACTGCGTCCCGGTTGCTGCGTGATTTGGAACGCGAAGGCTTCCTGGTGCCCTGTGACGTACCACCGGAGGTGCCACTGCAGGATCGCGGGTACCTGGCCTGGAAGCTCGCTGAACACCCGCCAGCGGCGGCTGCCCGCCTCCACGGGTTCGTGGAACACCGCACCCGGGCCGAGCAGGCGATGTTCGTCGCCCTGGAGGCGATGACCGACCCCGATGCCCACCTTGATCTCGACGATGTGTTCACCACCGTGGTCACGGCTCTGGACGGCCCTCTCCGTGCCCATATCGCCGCCGGCCTCGAGGAATGGGCCCGCCAGGAGGAAGCCTCGGGCGCAGATTCGGCCAAGGTCCACACCCTGCGCCAGGTCAGTGCCTGGATCACCCGCACGGTGACCACGCTGAACGCCTCCTCCTAACACCAACCCACGCCGGGGGTGTGCGCGCCGACACGGCACACCCCCACCTTCCATATACCCTAGGGGAGTATTCATGTTTGATCTTTTCCACCCGTACCTGGTCCTGAGCCTCGACCTCCCGCCCTGGGTGCGGGACGTGTCCGTGGCCGTGGTAGGGCAAGTAGCTGCGGGGGTGTTGGCGACCAGCCTCATCATCAGGCGCATCGATGCCCTCCTGCGGCCCCTCCTCTTCCGGGGCGAGTGGCCCGGCATCGTGGACCCGGCCGGGCTGCACGTGCAGTGCCAGGTGTGCGAGCACCCCCTGGCCGTGCATGACCGCCTCACGGGCCAGTGCTGCCAGGGCACCACACCGATGCGGATCGCGATGTGCCTGGTCCTGCCCGTGCCACGGCGACGCTGGGCGCGGGTCCTCAAGCCCACGTGCCCCTGCCGTCTGCCGCAGCAGGGCAACTGACCCCTGAACCGAGCCGGGCCACGGCCCCCGGTCTCGAACCCACCACTGCGGGTTCGGGGCCGGGGCCGTGTGCTCCTGCCCGGCGGATTCGGGGGCGGGGTGTCGAAAACAGGGGCCGGTGTGTGTTTCTCACGGGGTGAAGGGCGATACACAACCAGAAGGGGATCCACCTTGGAGGACACCTCACACACGGCCGCCGCACCACGTGGTGGGGACCGACCGCCGCTCGCGGTCTGGCCCTGCCCGCCCCGCACCCACCACCACCCACCTTCCGACCACGGCGGCGAGGCGGTCATCCCGGACCGGCTCGCCGAACGGTTGGTGGCCGAATACACCCGCCCCGGCCAGGCGGTCGCGGACCTGACCGGCGCCGGCGAGGTCGCCGAACAGGCCTGGGTCCGGGGCCGCGGCCACGAGGTCCTCGACCCGGCCCTGGACGCACCGGGCGCGACCGCAGCCACGGACCCCGGGGCCGCGTGCGCGGACCTGACCGTGACGTTGGTGACCGCTGCGGCGACCTCGTGCACCACCTCGACCCGGGTGCGCAGGCGCCGTGTGCGGGCACGGGTGGAGTTCGCTTCCCTGATCACCCGCCCCGGCGGCATCGTCGCCATCGTCACCCCCGTCGGACACGCGCCGTCCGGGGTGGTGGATCCGGCGCCGGGGGTGGTGCGTGCCGCCGCGTGCGCGGGGCTGGTCTATGTGCAGCACGTGATCGCGTTGACCGTACCCGTCTGCGAAGCGGGGCTGGGGGCCACGGTCCCGGTGCGCGCAAAGGACGGGTTCGACCCCGACCACGACCCCGAACACCCACTCGGGATGGAGGAGGTGGGGTTGTCGGCCTCGGTTGCCGAGACCGCGGCCACGATCACCTCACCGGCGCACCTGAACGTGTCGGTCTTTCGCAAGAAGGGCCGCACCGTGACCGCCGGCCCCAGCGGGCAGGTGGTGGCATGAACCAGGACCGGTATTCAGCCCACCTCGACAGCTCACACTTGGAGCAGAGCCTCAACGGCCACGGGCACCACGACGAGGCCGAAGCTGCAGGGGGTGCGGGGTGGTCGGTGTGGTCCACCGGGCAGCGCCAGGCCCGCCAGCAGCGCGGCAATCGCTACAGCCGCCTATCGGTGGAGCACCCGGCCAAGATGCTGCCCGAGATCGCCCGCCACGCGATCTCGGCCTATACCCGGCCTGGGGATGTGGTGCTGGATCCGATGTGCGGGATCGGCACCACCCTGGTCGAGGCCGCCCACCTGGGCCGGCGCGGGGTGGGCATCGAGTTGGAGCCCAAGTGGGCGAGCATCGCCCGCCTCAACCTGGAAACTGCCACCGTCCAGGGCGCCGCCGGCCAGGGGCGGGTGCACACCGGGGAAGGCGCCGAGGTCGCCACCGGCCTGGCCGCCACCCCGTTGGCGGGCCGGGTGGGGTTGGTGCTGACCTCGCCCCCGTACGGGTCGATGACCCACGGCCAGGTCCGCTCGGCCAGGGACGGGGCCCAAGGGGTGGAAAAGCACGCCCACCGCTACTCCCGCGATAGGGACCGGCGGTCGGCCAACCTCGCTTATCAGAAACCCGAGAAGCTGGCGGACTCCTTCACGCAGATCATGGCGGCCTGCCGCACCCTGCTCGCGCCGGGAGGGGCGGTCGTGGTGACCACCCGCCCCTACCGCACCCACGGTCGCCTGGTCGATTTCCCCGGCCAGGTCGCCGAAGCGGGTCGGCGGGCCGGGCTGGTCCAGGTGGACCGGTGCGCCGCGCTGTTGTGCGCCCTGCGCGAGGGCGAGGTCGTCTCGCGGACCTCGTTCTTCCAACTCATGGAGACCCGCAGGTTGCGCAGAGCCGAGTGGCCGGTGCACGTCATCCAGCACGAGGACGTACTGGTGTTCACCAACCCCGGCACAGCAGAGCAGACCATCATCCAGGAAGGACGGGCGGCATGAGGCGAAACAACCCCGAGCACCAGGTACCGGGCGAGCAGGTGTACCCCCGTCCGCCGGGGGTGTTCCTGCCCGAGCCGGACTTCTTCACCGACGCTGCCAGCGCAGACCTTCGGGCGCGCATCATCGCGGACATGCGCAGTCTGGCCGATTTCCTGGCGGAGCGTCCCGACCTGCCGATGAGCCCGCACACCAGCGTGGACGTGTCCTATTTCCCGCGCACCTGCACCGACCAGGCCGCCTTTGCCGAGGTGGTCGAGGCCGGGGCTCGCCTGGGCCGCATTCCGGCGTGGGAGGGCGAGCACTACGTGATCGAGCACCACCGGGGCGCGGGCCGGTACCGGGTGGTCGCGATCCCGGAGGCGGTGCGTGCCCGCTACCGGGCCTGGCTGTCCTACACCGGAACCGTCCGCCCGGATTGAACCGGCGGCCCGTGGTCGGGTGGTGCCGCCCCTGACCAGGGCCCCGACCCCGGGGGAGGGGCGGGGCGGCGTGGGTGCCTGTGTGGCCCCACGCCGCCCCACCGCCCCCTGCCCCGGCCCCAGCCCCGAACCGGGGGTTCGGGCCCGCACGGGGGCGCTGGCGGCTACGGACAGTGAAAGCGATAAACCGCCCGATATGGGGTGGTGAATGGGTGTTGGAGGGAAAATCCGGTGGGTGTGTCGTCGAATCCGCTTGCACTTCTCGGTGAGGTCGAGCGTGGATGCGTGGTGCCCCGCATGGTGTGGGGCCGCGCACCGCAAACGTGCAGTTCACAGGTGGTGGGGAGGTGGATCAGGTGAGGTCGCTTGCTGCGGTCCGGTTGGACGAGGTCGCACGATTGCCGGTGGTGTTGGACCCGGTGGCGGCGGGGCGGATGCTCGGCCTTGGGCGCACCACGACCTACCGGCTCCTGCGCCAGGGTTCCTTCCCGGTGCCCGCCCTGCGGGTGGGCCGTACTTGGCGGGTTCCGACCGCTGGGGTGCTGGCCCACCTTGGGCTTCAAACGCCTGCCGCCTCGGGTGGGTGCTCACGGTGTGGTGCGCGCGGTGACCACGGGATGGAGGGGGAGTCGTAGATGGCTTCTCATCAGGGACGGGTGTTCAAGCGCTGCGGATGCCGGGACGAGAACTCCGGACGCGCCTTGGGTGCGCGGTGCCCGAAGCTGCGCCGCCGTGGAGGGGCGTTCAACCCCCGCCACGGGGACTGGGGCTACCAACTGGAACTGCCCCGCACCAGCGAGGGTCAACGGCGCCAGGCCCGCCGTACCGGGATCGACAGCCAGGAGCAGGCCTGGGAGGGGTTGGAGCACCTCAAAGCCCTCCTCGATCTGGCCCAGGGGGAAGGGGAGGTCGAAGTCCAGGTCGCGGACCTGATCCAGAACGCGCTCAAGGCCCGCACCCGCCTCCCTTCGGTGGAGGAGGTCCGACGGCGTTTGGGGACGGGGGCTGATGTGCGCAAGCAAGCGCCCACCGTGGGGGAGTTCCTCACCGGGTGGGTGGCATCCAAGCCCGATTTGGCCCAGGGCACCCGGGCCTCCTACGAGGGGCACATCCGCAAGTACCTCGTTCCGCACCTGGGCAAGATCCGGCTGGACCGGTTGAAGTCGACCCAGGTCGAGGCGATGTTCGACTCCATCGAAGCCAACAACATCCACATCGAGGAGGCCAGGGAGTCCGAGGACCCGGCGGTGCGGGCCTCGGTGCGGGGCCAGCGGGTGGTGAGTCTGTCGACCAAACACCGCATCCGCGCCACCTTGCGTAGCGCGCTCTCGGATGCGGTGCGCAGCCCGGAGGAGCCGGTGATGGTCAACGCCGCCTCGCACGCACGCCTGCCCTCGTGTGCGCGGAAGAAACCCTTGGTGTGGACCCCGGGGCGGGTGGCCCAGTGGGAGAAGGACGGCACGGTGCCGGGGGAGGTGATGGTGTGGACACCGCAGCAGACCCGCACCTTCTTGGAACATGCGAGGAAGTACGTATGGTTGCACCCCTTGTTCCACCTGATCGCCGTCAAGGGCCTGCGCCGGGGCGAAGCGGTGGGCCTGCCCTGGTCCAACACCCGGCTCACCGATGGGCAGGCCGATATCCGCACCCAGGTGGTGCAGCTGTCCTGGACTACGTTCACCTCGACGCCGAAGAGCGAGGCGGGCCAGCGCACGATCACGCTGGACGCCGACACGGTGCGGGTGCTGCGCACCTGGAAGAAGTTCCAGAACCAGGCCCGCCTGAGGGCGGGGCAGGAGTGGGAGGATTCGGGGTTGGTGTTCACCCGCCAGGACGGGTCGGGGTGGCATCCCTCGCATGTGAGTGACTGGTTCGCCCGCATCAGCCGGGCGGCTGGACTCCCGCCGATCACGTTGCACGGGCTGCGGCACGGGGCGGCGTCGATGGCGCTGGCGGCGGGCACGGACGTGAAGGTGGTCTCGGCCGAGTTGGGCCATGCGACCACGCATTTCACGCAGGACACGTATCAGACGGTCTTCCCCGAGGTCGCTAAGTCCGCGGCCGAGGCCACCGCGGCGCTGCTGCGGGGTACAGCGGCTCCTGCCGGGGCGGGCACTCTGGTTCCGGTGCGGTAGCCGGTACCGCTGAGCACACCAGGAGCCCTATGAGGGCCTCCGGCCCCAGGTGGGGATACGGGTTCACCGGTCCTGGCCTGGGGTTTCCTCGTGGCCGGGCTGGGTTGACCATCGGATCAAAGGTCCGATGGAAAGAGGTGTTGAGGGGCGTCCGATGTCATCAGTTCCGCTCCGGTGCAATTGCGGTCACCGCTTCCAAAAGCGATGGTGGAACGCCTCCATCGCCATGGAAGTTCGGCCTCTCGGCTTCACTTCGTGGGTTGCCGCGTCTCACGATCACGGAAGTGGCTGCTCTCCAGTACCAGGGAGGCGAGTACACCGCCCAACAACGCCCAGAATGGCGCCGAGATCCCGAACGCCGTCACGTCGCTCAACGCGATGACCAGTGCGAAGAAGGCGCCAATCTGGAATCGGGTGCCCTTGAATGCGCCCTGCAAAGACGTGACCAGCACGGTGATCATCGCCAGTCCCGCGACGGCCGCGACGAGCTCACCCGGCAGCGCTGTGATCACACCTACGGCCAGCCCGGCGAGGGCACCGAACGACCCGAAGAGCACGCCGTTGAGCACGGCCCCGGTGTATCTGCTCTCGTGAGGACCACTCTCGGGGGAGGCGCAGATGGCCGTCATCGGCCCGGCCATGTTCGTGTTGTGCCCGCCGAACGGCGCGGCCAGCAGCCCGCCGACTCCGCAGATGATAGTCATGGCGTTCATCGGCGGGCGGTACCGCTCTGTGAACAGGACACCGATGGCCTGGGCGTTCTCGGCGCCCATCGCCAGGACGGCGAGGGGAATGGCCACCGCGACGATCACCCCGATGTCGAAACTCGGCGTGATCAGCGCCGGGGCAGTCAACTCCACGGCGGACTCGCCGCCGCCGATGGACCCTGTGGTGGCCGCCACGATCGCGCCGCACACCAACCCGGCGAGCACGCCGGGGACACGGGGTAGGAACCGCGTCGACACCAGGAAGCCCGCTAGGGCGGCGATCACGATCCAGGGCGCTTCGAACGCGGCGTCGATGACGTCGATGGCGAAACTCATCAGCGCACCGGCGATCATCGCCATGATGATGGGCAGCGGCAGCCACGACATGACCCGCCGTACCGCACCACTCACGCCCAGGAGGAAGACCAGGAGGCTGGCGACGATGTAGGCGCCGACCATTTCCCCCATCGTGTAGGAACCCAGCACACTCACGACCAGGACCGCTCCGGGGATGCTGAACGAACCCACGATCGGTTGGCGGTAGTACGTGGCCATGATCAGGCTGACGAGTCCGCCGAAGACGTAGATCGCGAAAATCCAGGAAGACGTCTCCACCGGGCTCAGGCCGTTGGCCTCGGCGCCGTTGATGACGATCAGCGCCGGTCCCGTACAGCCGAAGACCGCGGAGACCACGGCGCTTCCCGCCGAGGCGAAGGACGTGCGCCTCGGCAGCTCACGTACGCCTCCCACGAACCCCGGTCCGCGTTCGATGAGCCGCCGACGCCCTTCTGGGGGAGGTTGCTGGTCGGAGTGTTTGGTTTCTGCACTCACTTTCCGCGCCTTTCTCCTCGGTGGAACAGGGAACGGGCCTTGGCTCGGAACGACTGCGCCATGAGGCTCAGCGCACTGGGCGCCGACACGTTCCGGGCCGGCGCGTTACCCGTGGCCGCCACCTCTTCGAGCGCCTCTGTGAACTGTTCGAACATCCTTCGGCTGATGTCTCCGGCCAGTGCCCGTCCGAACTGGGCGATGCGACCGGTGAGGTACACGTCGGCCCGTGCGCGCAGCCGCATCCCGGTCTCGGTGCGCGCAGTGGTCAGGGTGATGTCCCCCTGGGTTCGTGCCCCTCCGGCGTCCTCTCCCTGGGCCAAGGCTCGCAGCTGCCCGTCCGCGCGGTCGTGCGCAAGTATGTGCGCCACCCCTCGGAAGGAGAGCTTGACGGGGCCGACGGCGACCCGGGCGCGTCCGCTGTAGCGGTCGTTGCCCAGTTCGTCGGTGAGCTCGGCTCCCGGCAGGCAGCTGGCGAGCGTGCGGATATCGTCCAGCACGCGCCAGAGCTGTTCCTCGCTCACGGCGAGGTCGTTGGTGATGTCCACCGAGACCGTGGGGTCGGAGTCCGGGAGCTCGATGCGGATGTCACTGAGCGCGGCATCCCCCGCCGCCTCCGAGTCCTCTCCTGTACCCGAGGGGAGGCCTCCGCCGGCCGCGCCCCGTCCGAGCAGGGTTCGCCGGGCACAGTTGCCCGGTCCGGGTATTCCATCAGGGAGCCGTGCCGCCTCGGCGACCGAGCTGACGATGTTGCGGTAACCGGTGCAGCGGCAGATGACTCCGGAGAGTTGCTTCGGAAGGTCCTCCTCCTCGACGTCGGGCTCGTGGGAGAGGAGGTCGTAGGAGCTCATAAGGAACCCGGGTGTGCAGAAACCGCACTGGAGGGCGTGGTTGCGACCGAACGCCTCCTGGAGCGGGTGCAGGTCGTCGGGGCGTCCCAGGCCCTCGACGGTGACGACCTCCGCTCCGTCGAGCTGGCAGGCGAACAGCAGGCACGCGCGGGCCGCGTCACCGTCGACCAGTACCGTGCACATCCCGCAGACCCCGTGCTCGCACCCCACGTGGGTACCGGTGAGCCCGAGATTCTCGCGGAGCGCGTCGGACAAGGTCATGCGGGCCGGTACGTGCAGTTCCACTGGGGTCCCGTTCACGGTGAGCTGTACCCCGACCTCCTGCCCCGCCTCGGCGCGGACGGGCCGTGGTCCCCGCCCGGCGGACCCTTGGGATGTCGGACCCGGCTCGGTGGTACTCATGTGCTCACCCCTTGGAACCGCGTCCCGCGCGGCGGTAGGCCCTGACCAGCTCACGAGCGGCCAGGGTGCTGAAAAGTCGTTTCCGGTAACCCTGGGAGCCGTGCGCGTCCCCCTCGGTGTCCACGACGTCGTCGGCCAGGTCAAGCACGGACGGAACGAGCCGACCGATAGCCTCAGCCTCGGTCCCGGAGGACGGGTCGGCCTCGGCAAGCACCGCACTGGCGCCACGCGTCACCGGGCGGTCGGAGACGCCGAAGCCGGTGAGTACTGCGTCCGTCTGCCCGTCATCGGTTCGGGTGACGCGTACGGCCACCCCGGCGAGGGCGAAGTCTCCGTGGCGGCGGGCGATCTCGGCGAAGCCGAACCCGTCGCGGTCGCCGGCCCGGGGGAACCGCACAGAGCGCAGCAGCTCGTTTGGTCCCAGAGCGGTGGTCATCGCCCCGGTGAAGAAGCCGCGGGCAGTGACGTCCCTTTCCCCGTTCGGGCCGGCGAGTGTGAGGACAGCGTCCAGGCAGCACGCCACGGCGGGGAGCTCAGCCGCCGGGTCGGCATGCGCCAGGCTGCCGCACACCGTTCCCCGGCTCCGGAGCTCTCGGTGGCCGATCCAGGGTAGGGCCATACGCAACAGGGGCACGGTGGTGCCGAGCGGATCACGCTCCATCCTGCGCTGGCGGACGGTCGCGTCTATCCGCAACCAGCCGTCCTCTTCGACTAGCGTGGAGAGCTCGGCTATCGCGTTCACATCAACGAGCGTGTCGGGGCGTGCCAGACGCATGGCGAGAACCGGTACCAGGGACTGTCCTCCGGCGATGATCTTGCCTCCGCCATCGGCCGCGAGAAGTTCGGCTACCGCGTCCTCGACGCTCGCGGGCCGTACGTAGTCGAACGGAGCCGCCTTCACGTCCCGTCACCGCCCCTGGAACCGGGGCGAGCGCTTCTCGGTGAACGCCGCCACACCCTCTGCGAAGTCCTGGCTGGAGCGCAGCATCGAGTAGGCCTTGCGCTCCAGTTCGATGCCGGTGTAGAGCGGGCCGTCCACACCTTTGTCCAGGACTTCCTTGGCCGTGCGCGCAGCGAGCGGTGAGAAGCCCAGCAGCTTGTCCACGAGTGCCTCCGTGGCGTTGTAGAGTGCCCCGGCGTCCGGGTGCACCTGCGCGACCAGCCCCCAGTCACCTGCTTGCGGTGCCTTGATGCGCTCGGCGGTCAGGACGTGGTACTTCGCCCGGGACAGCCCGATGAGCCGGGCAAGCCGCTGGGTGCCGCCGGAGCCGGGGATCATCCCCAGCCGCATCTCGGGCAGCGCGAACTCACTGCGTTCGGTGGCCAACCGGATGTCGCAGGACAGGGCCAGTTCCAGCCCGACGCCGAAGCAGTAACCGTCGATCGCGGCCACGACCGGCTTTGTGCTGCGCGCCGGTGCGGTCACGTTGTGCCCCAGGTCGGTGAAGTCGACCGGGTCGACCTCCATGAACCCGGCGATGTCCCCGCCCGAGGAGAAGTGCTTCCCCTCGGCCTGCACGACGATGACCTGGACGCGCTCGTCGGCTTCGATCTCAGTGAAGCGCTCGGCCATCACCTGACGTGTCTCCCAGGTGATGATGTTGTAGGGGCCGTGGTCCAGCGTCAGGTAGGCCACGCGGTTGTCGTGCCCGTGGTGCAGCCGGATTTCGCCTCCGGTGAGTGGCATGTCAGTGTGTCCCTTAGTTGGCGGTGATGGTGTCGGGGTCCGGGGTGTTCCGGGGGGACGTGCCCTGTGCCGCCTTGTTGAGCAGCCTGTGCAGCACGTCGCCGTGGAGTGGAAGGGAGTCGATGCGCACGCCTTGCGGCGACAGCGCGTCCGACACCGCGTTGGCGACGGCTACGGGAAGGCTCATGCTGCTGCCCTCCCCGCACCCCTTCGCGCCGAGCCTGGTTAGCGGTGACGCCGTCTCCATGTGGTCGCTGTGCAGCGTGTAGTCGGCCTCCGCGCTGGTCGGGCAGAGGTAGTCCATGAACGTGGACGCCATCGGCTGGCCCGCGTCGGAGTAAGGCATGTGCTCGTACAGAGCCCCGCCCAGCCCGTGCGCGAGCGCGCCGTGTACCTGACCCTCGAGGAGGGTCTTGTCGAGGATCGTTCCGGCGTCGTGCACGGTGTAGACGTCGGAGAGCTCGATCTCCAAGGTTGCGGGGTCGATGCGCACGACAGCGAGTTCGGCAACGAATCCGTAGCAGAGGCTGGAGTTAATCCGGTCGTCCCGGCTCGCGGACTTGGATTCGGGTGGAGTGAACGCGGCCTCCTCGTACAGGCGTGCCGACGTCCCGTCCGGCAGGGCACCTGGATCCCAGTGCACAAGCCCTGCCGCGTGCCGGAACTCGACGCTCCGATCGGGATCCGAGCACAGCCGGACCCGTCCCCCCGAGAGTTCGACGTCCTCGGGGCCGGCCTCCAACAGGACCGCTCCCGCCACCCGAACCGTGGCGGCGAGCCGTTCGGAGGCCTCCACCAGCGCACTGGTCAGCAGCGGCGCGAACCGGGAGGAGTAGCTACCCGAGCTGACCGTCCACGGCGTCGTGGCGGTGTCCATCTCCACCACCGGCCGCACCTGCCGCAGTGGCAGCCCGAGCTGTTCGGCGACGATCTTGCGTGCGACGGTCGCGTGCCCCTGCCCCTGGGGAACGGTGCCGAGCAGTACGGAGACGACCCCGTTGACGTCCGCACTGACGCGCACGTGCTCGGTCGAACCGGACTTGCCGCGCCCCTTCGCCCTCGTCTCGGCGGGGGTGGCCAGGCCCACATAGCCGATGTTGGTCGCGGAGGGGTCGACGATCGCGGCCATCCCGATCCCCAGGTACTCCCCGTTGGCGCGCGCCTCCCGCTGCTGTTCACGCAGAGCCTTGTAGCCGGCGTTCTTCAGGAGGAGTTCGAAGGCCCCCGGGTAGTCACCCGAGTCGTAGACACCTCCGGTGGGTGTGGCATACGGCATGGCCTCGGTCGGAACGAAGTTGCGCCGACGGACCTCGGCCGGGTCCAGGTCGAACTTCACGGCGATCTCGTCGATGAGCCGCTCCAACCCGAAGTACAGCTGCTGGCCACCGAACCCCCGGTTCAGCCCGGTCGGGGTCTTGTTGCTGACCACCGCGCGCGAACGCAGCTCCACGGCCTCGATGCCGTAGGCCCCGGTGATGTTGCCGAAGCAGCGGTAGAGCGTGCTCGGTTCCGGCGGGCGCAAGTAGGCGCCCACGTTGTCCACCAAGTCCACTCGCAGTGCCCTGATCCGGGCGTCGGCGCCGAGTGCCGCCTCGAAGGACATCGACCGGTCGGACCCGGCGGAGCTGGCGGTCAGGTGCTCGATACGGTCCTCGGTCCACCGGACGGGGTGGCCCGCGTGCCTGCTGGCCAGGGCCAGCAGCGCGACGTAGGGGTAGATGCCGGCCTTGATCCCGAAGCTGCCCCCGTTGTCCGGCGGGACGATGAGGCGCACGCTGGAGGCCGGGACTCCCAACGCCCCCGAAAGCACGGGGACCATGGAGAACGGGCCGTGGAAGTTGGCCCAAGCGGTGACGGCGGGGCCATCCGCTTCGTCTCGCCACTCGGCGATCACGGAGTAGCACTCCATGGGGGTCGAGGAGTACCGGGGGAACTCGTAGCTGCCCCGCACCGTGCGTTCCGCGTCGGCGAACTCCTCCTCGATCGGGCCGAAGGTGAACGTGCGGTCGGTCGCGACGTTGCTGTTCGCCTCGTCGTGTAGCAGGGGAGCCTCGGGCTCGAGCGCACTATGGGTGTCCACCACGGCGGGCAGCGGATCGTAGTCGACGTGAACCAGCTCGGCGGCGTCCTCGGCAGCATAGCGGTCCGCGGCCACCACGATCGCGACCGGTTCGCCCACGAACCGGACCTTGTCCGTGCCGGTGGGGTAGTAGGACATCGGTGTCGTCACCGAGAGCGGGAAAGGGCGCAGCGCCTCCAGGACCTCGGTGGGGCCGACCACAGCCGCCACTCCCGGCCGGGCTAGTGCCCGGCTCGTGTCCACGCCTCGAATGCGCGCGTGTGGGTGCGGACTGCGCACGATGGCGGCGGTGAGTGTTCCGGGCAACGGGTCGATATCGTCCAGGAAGCGGCCCTGGCCGCATAGCAGGGGCGGATCTTCGATCCTGGCGGTCACGGGATCGGTGTTCGCTTTCGGGCTGGTGGCCATGCTTTACCTCTCCCTCCCGGTACGGGCCTCGGCAAGGGGCGAGTAATCGCCCGCGGTGAGTTTGCGGCGCAGGATCTTCCCGACGGCCGACTTGGGGATCTCCGGTACGGCCACCAGGCGCTTGGGCCGCTTGAAGGAGGGCAGCGGGCACTCCTCGCGCAGGTAGACGGTGAGCGCCTCGACGGCGTCCTGGGGTGCCATTCCGGAGCGGGGGACGATAAAGGCGGTGGCCGCCTGGCCCCAGCGGTCGTCTGGCAGGCCCACGACCGTGACCTCGGAGACAGCGGCGCAGCGCACCAAGGCGTCCTCGATCTCGTCCGGGTAGAGGTTCTCGCCACCGGAGTTGATCATGTCGTCGACCCGCCCGCTTACCCACAGGTCGCCGTCCTCATCGGCCACGGCCAGGTCACCGGGGAAGTACCAGCCGTCCCGGATGCTCTTGGCGTCCGCGTCGGGACGCAGCCAGTAGCCCGTGAACGCCTCGGGGCTGTCCATGCTGGCCGCGATCTGACCGGTCTGGCCGGGTTCGACCAGCTCGTCGGCGGTGGCGCCCGGTTCGGGTGAGACGAGCCGCACGTGGCCGAAAACCCCGGCTCGGCCCGCGGACCCGGGCTTGGCGACCACGTCCGGGCCGATGGTAAAGGTGTAGAGCTCGGTGCTGCCGTAGTGGTTGACGAACGACTCGGGATTGACCGCCTCGGCCACGCCCGCGGCCAGCGCCGGTGTCATGGCCGCCCCTGCGTAGGCCAGGTTGCGCAGCGACTTGGCCTGGTCGAGCTTGCCGGTGCGTAGCAGGTCCCAATAGAGAGTGGGCACCAGGTAGAGGGAGTTGATTCGCTCGTCGTGGATCAGTTCCAGGCACTCATCGCTGTTGAAACGCACCTGCGGGACCCAGGTGCCCGCGCTGACGACGCTAGCCAGTAGTGTCCGCAGACCCATCGTGTGGAACATCGGCATCACGCCGAGCGTGCGGCTAAAGCATCCCAGACCGGTTTGCACCAGGTGCGCCACAGCCGCCTGGTGCTCGGCGTAGTGGGTGCGGGGCACCCCCTTGGGGCGTCCCGTCGTACCAGAGGTGTAGAGCATGACGCTCACGTCGGAGTCTTGCACGGCGACATCAATACGGCTGTCGCCCTGTCTCTGGGCAAGGTGTTCTACCGTGCCGCTCTCCGGGATCGCCCCGTTCGTGCTGGAGTAGACGTGTGGTACCCCCGATTCCCGTATGGCCGGGTCGGCTGAGCCGGCCATACGGGAATCGGTGATCAGCAGGACGGGGGCGGCGTCCTTAAGGCAGTAGGTGAGTTCGTCCGTGCCGAGCCGGAACGACAAGGGGACGGAGATCGCGCCGACCTTCTGTGCCGCCAGGTGCAGGCTCGCCAATGGCTCCCCACCGGCCAAGAGTAGTGCGACTCGGTCGCCCCTTCTTACTCCCCGATCCAAGAGAACTCTTGCCAGCTGGTTGGTTCGGGAATCCCACTCCCGATACGTCATCGGCCGGGCGCCGCCCACCGCACGACGATGCGGGTACCTCTCGGCAGTCCAGCTCTGCACCGTTCCCAGGTCCATGAGCACTCCTCTGCGGGGGTTTCACCATGACAGTATGAAACATACGGTCTGTTAAGTACGGTTGGAAACGTACGGTATAGTCCGGGGAGTGTCAACAGCCCGTCTCTCCACCACCTCGTACGTGATCATCGGAATGGTCGCCATGCGCGGTCCCTCGACCTCCTACGACCTCAAACGCGCCATCGGCCACTCCGTCGGGTACTTCTGGAACTTCCCGCACGCGCAGCTGTACTCCGAACCCAAACGGCTGGAGAAGCTCGGGCTGCTGGAGTCCGAAGAAGAGGTTTCCGGGCGGCGGCGCCGCACCTACTCGGTCACGCAAGCAGGGATGGATGCCCTGCGGGACTGGCTACGGGAGCCGACCGAGCAGCACTTCGAGCTGCGCGACGTCGCCGAGATCAAGCTCTTCTTCAACGAGTTCAGTGAGCCCGGGGACATCGCTCGCCTGGCTGCCGACCAGCAACGCCAGCATCAGAAGCGGATCGAGGACTACGAAGAAATGAAGGCGCGCTTCGGGGAGCGCACCGATATCGCCTCCCGGATGATCACGCTGCGCCTGGGGCTGGAACTGGAGTACGCGGCCCTGCGCTTTTGGAAGACGATCAGCGAAGAGATCGAGAACCAGGATTTCCCGACGGGTCCCTCAGAGGATCCTTGATCTCTGAGGTGCACAGATGGCCTCACCTTGGTTCGGTGGGCAGTGAGGTGATCCCAGCGATTTTGGAGCGGGGTGAAAGCGGCAAAACGAACACAAAGGGAGGAATGTCCGTTCGGCAGACATAGACGTGGAGCCCCAGGTAGAAGGCGAGGTGTCGAATCTTGCCGGGCTACCGTGAAAGGCTCCACGTGGTCACCTATGTTGCCACCCTGGACGTCCCCAGGGAAGTTGTTCTCTTCCTCTCCCGCCTCCTGGCCGCCGAACGCAAGCTGCGCGGCACCCGCAAGGGAACCCGTGCCCTGACCTGCTTCCACCAGGCAGTCATGGCTCTGCGCCACTTCCGCGAGGGGACCGACCCCGCCACCCTGGCCCGCGACCACGGCATCGGCCGATCCACCGGCTACCGCTACATCGACGAAGCCACCGATGTCCTGGCCGACCCCCTCCGTCAGGCTCAAGTGGGACACCCAAGGACACGGAGCCTTCGGGTCGCGGCGGTGGACCCCTCGACCCTGCCGGGTCGAGGGGATTGTTCTTTTCGGCTCTTCAGAGATGAGGTTGTAGGGGGTGGCGGCGCCTCGCTGGTCCAACCATGATCGGCGTTCTTCGAAAGACGCGGTGGGAGGGAGCCTGTCACGACGATAGCGGTTGATCCGAGCGAGCCGGCGTCGCGGCGGCGGGCGATTGCACGCCGTAGAAGCGCTCGGCGGTGTGGGACCAGAATGCCTCGGCCTCGGCGGGACTCAATTCGGTGACGAGGCGGTCGGTAAGTGCGACCACCTCGGTGTAGGCGAGGAGCTGGCTGGAGACCGGCCAGTCGCTGCCGAACATGACGCGGTCGGCGCCGAAGGTCTCGAATAGAAAGTCCGCGTAAGGCTGGAACTGCGCCGGCGACCAGCCGGGGCCGACCTCAGTGAGCATCCCGGAGAGCTTGCACCAGGTATTAGGCCGCTCAGCCAACCGCAGCATCCACTGCCGCCACTGGTCGTCGGCGTCCGGCCGGTAGGAGGGCTTGGACAGGTGGTTGATCACTGCCGGCAGCTCCGGGACTGCCTCCAGCGCGGCTTCAAGGGCGGGCAGGTGCTCGGTACGGGTGAGGGCCTCGAACCGCAGCCCCAGCTCGTTGAGCCGCTCAAGGTTGGCGTGCACCTGCGGGCGTGTGACCCAGTTCGGGTCGGGCAGGTCGTGGATCATGGGTCGCACCGCCCGCAGATACTCATCGGCGGCGAGCCCGGCCAGCAGCTCGGCGTCCTCGGGCCGGTCGAGGGCCACCCACCCGGTTACACCGAGTACGAAGTCGGTGGCGTGGGCGGTCTCGAGCAGGAACCGGGTCTCCTCCACCGACTGTGCGGCCTGCACCACGATCGTCCCGCCGACCCCGGTGGCCTCGAGGGCGGGGGCGAGGTGCTCGGGCAAGTGATCCCCGCGCAGCGGCCCGTCCGTGGGCATCCAGTGGTAGTCGCCGCGCTCGACTCGCGCAGCGCTCCACAGGTGGTGGTGTGCGTCCACCCGCCTGCCGGGCAGAACCTCAGGGAGATGAGTCATCGGCACACCTTTCCTCTCCGCCTCTAGCGGCTTCAGATTCTCAGCCCGTGGGTCAGGCGGGGTTGAGCACGACCTTGGTCCAGCCGTCTTCGCGGGCGTCGAAGTGCTTGTAGGCCTCCGGCGCTTCCGCCAAGGCCAGGTTGTGGGACAGGATCCGGGAGTAGGCGACCTTGTCGGCGGCGATCAGGTCGCCCAGGTGGCGGTTGTAGCGCTTGACTGGGGCCTGCCCGCAGGCCATCTGCTGGCCCTTGAACCAGAAGTCTCCGAAATCGAAGCGGACCTTGCCCTGCCGGGACAGCCCATACGGGCCGCCTGGGTCCTGGGAAATGAACACCCCGACGGTGCCGATCCCGCCAGTGAACCGCACCGAGGCCACCAGCTTATTCAGGGTCGCCGCGTTGTCCTGGTTGCCCTGGGGGGCCTGGGCCCGGTGACGGACACACTCGGCACCACGGCCGACACCGACCCCCTTGGTGTGCTCCATGACCTGCTCGACCGGGTCACCCTTGGAATCATCGATCGCGATCGCCCCGACCCGCTCGGCCAGGCGCAGCCGGTCGGGATGGCGGTCAACGACCATCACCTTCAGCACCCCCTTGACGCTCGCGGAGAGGGCGGCCATCAGCCCGACCGGGCCGCCGCCGTAGATGACGATGGTTTCGCCCGCCTTCAGGCCCGACATCTCCACGGCGTGCCAGCCTGTCGGGAAGATGTCGGAGAGCATCACGTAATCGATCTCTTATCGCGGGCGTCCTCGGGCAGGCGCAAGCACTGGAAGTCGCCCCACGGGACACGCAGGTACTCGGCCTGGCCGCCGATCCAGCCGCCCATGTCGGCGAACCCGTAGGCGCCGCCGACCATGCCCTCCACGTTAGCGGCCAGGCAGTAGCTAATCAGCCCGTGCTCACAATTCTGGCAGTGTCCGCAGGAGACGTTGAACGGCACCGAGACCATGTCCGCGACCGCGGTCTTGGCGATCCCGGCGCCGACCGCGATGACCTCGCCGACGTTCTCGTGGCCGAGGATGCGGCCCTCCTCGAAGTCAGTGCGGCCCTCGTCCATGTGCAGGTCCGACCCGCAGATGTGGGTCGCTGTGATCTTGACCAGGACGTCAAAGGGTTGCTCGATACGCGCGTCCGGAACGTCAGCGATCCTCACGTCGTGGGGTCCGTTGCAGACAAGTGCCTTCATGATGATCGCCTTATGCGAACTGTAGCCAGGTCAGGTATGGGCGCCGTACCGGCTCGGTCCCGACAGAGTCGCGGGCGAGCTGATCGCGGGCAGCGACCACATGGCGTGGCTCTCCCTCCAAGACCTCCCGAGGTTCTGTCCAGTGAGCAATCGCGATCGGACGGCCCAACCCCATGCTCCACCATCACAACCCGGCTTACAAGCGTGTGCACCCCGGCCGGTGAAGTCCTCGATGCGTGCCGCCGACGGTTCCAACAGGACGCACGCGGGCATCGTGGCCGCAAAGTCGCCCCGTAAGAGCCTCTTTTTCTTCGGCGCTGTCCTTCGAGGGTTATTCAGCGGGTCGCGTAAAAATGTAGGCCGACTTCGGCCGAGATCGCTGAAGTGAAAGTCGATATCGGTCGGCGATAATCTATGTGCATAATTCTCCAGGGGGTTGCCGGAAAATAAGGCACAGTCTTGGTCATGGCTCCTACCGACCAAGGCTTCCAGGGCCCTGGCTGTGAGCGCGGTGATCGGGGCCGCTGCGACCGTATGCCGCAGACCATCGAGCACAGGGACGATCTCCAGCACCGCGTCTCCGACCGCTGCGGCGGGCGCGCTGAGCAACCGCGTCAGCTCGCCCTTGCGCGTCCTCCACCGGAAGTGGATGAAGGTGACCTGCAGCCGGTCCGACAGCGAGAGCGGTCCTCGTCGCAGTGCTCGGTGACGGACCCGCTTGTGGTGCAGGCTGATCGGCGGATGGTCGAGGATGTACCGCTCGGCGTCGGCCAGCAGCGCCGCGAACTCGTGTGCCTTGAGCCCGGTGAGCATGACGTGGTGCAGCCAGGCGGGCGCCCAGTCCTCGGGTTGGGTACGGTCCTCCTGCCTCGGAACCGGTGTCGGCGCGAGCTCCTGGGGCCGCAGCGTGTAGTTCCATGCGCCGTGCCAGTCGTGCCCGGTCAAAGGAAGGGCGTCCATGACCTCATCCGGCACAGTGAAGCCGGTGGGGTAGCTGCCCGGGTCGAGTTCGGCGTGCACCCTGATCCCGGTACGGGTGGTGGTCGCGCCGATGGTGTTGACCACGACCGCGTGGCTGGTCAACGGCCTGCCGCGTCAGTTGGTACTAATTGCGGAGAACAGCCGGTGCTCAATCTTGTTCCATTTCGAGGTGCCCGGCCCTCCAGCCCGGTCTCGTAGGCGAAGTCGGCCAGGTGCTTCTGCACTCCGTAAACTCCATCGGCGAAAAGGGATACATCGGCGTTGGCTTGATAACACCGTTCCGGAAGCCACGAGGAGGCGAGCTATTGGGCGGGCAAAAATAATTCAACACGAAGATCAATAAGATTCGCTATGTGATCGAACGGTCGATCACGAACTTCAAGACATGGCGGTGTATGTTCACAGTCTATAGAAGGCCACTTCGCACCTATGCCACTGCCTTTCGCGCCGTCTGAGCACTCCACTTCTTCAAGCTACTTTTTGCATAAGCCTCGCTGTTCCAGCGCAGTTCGGGCTGGTGGCCGAGCTGGATGTCGTTGGCGTCCAGTAGCACTTCGTCCTTGCGCGGCGCTTGCTCAGCTGTCGCGACCCCGAAGCCCTGTCCCCGGAAGGTTCCGCCTAAACGGGCGAGAGCGGCCGCCAACCACGGCCTACCAGCGGCGGGGATTGGGGACCCGGCGTCCCGGCTCTCCTGGCGGTCAGTCACGGAACCTTGACGTGTCTTGTCCGAATCATGGGCGTGAGGCTGTTTCGTCCCGGTGCTGGGAGAGCAGGGGACAGATCAAGGGCAGGTTCCCCACCAGTCCGAGTCCGCCCCGCACCCACGCTTGGAGAAGATCATGAAGGCCCTTGTGTACAACGGATCCCGCGATGTCTCCGTCGAGGAGGTCCCGGATGCCCGGGTCGAGCGTCCGACCGACGTGCTCGTGCGCATCACCGCCACCAACATCTGCGGTTCCGACCTGCACATGTACGAAGGGCGCACCGACCTGGAGCCCGGCAAGGTGCTCGGGCACGAGAACCTCGGCGTGGTCGCCGAGGTCGGTGACGGCGTGGAGCGCGTCAAGGTCGGCGACCACGTCTGCCTGCCCTTCAACATCGGCTGCGGGTTCTGTCGCAACTGCGAAACCGGCATGCCCTCCTACTGCCTGACCGCGAACCCTGACTCCGACATGGCCGGGGCCGCCTACGGCTTCGCCGGGATGGGCCCCTACTCCGGCGGGCAGGCCGAGTACCTGCGCGTGCCGTTCGGGGACTTCAACTGCCTGAGGCTGCCCGAGGACGCGCAGGAGAAGGAGGACGACTACGTCATGGTCGCCGACATCTTCCCCACCGGCTGGCACGCCACCCGCCTGGCGGGCCTCAAGCCGGGGGAGTCCTGCGTCGTCTACGGCGCGGGTCCTGTCGGACTGATGGCGGCCTACTCCGCGCTGCTCCAAGGGGCGTCCCAGGTGATGGTGGTCGATCGCCACCCCGACCGGCTGCGCCTCGTGGAGAGGATGGGGGCGATCCCTGTCGACGACTCCAAGGGCGACCCGGTCGAGCAGATCCTCAACCTCACCGACGGCCGCCGTGCGGACTGCGGATGTGAGTGCGTGGGTTATCAGGCTCATGACCATCTCGGTGTCGAGCACCCCGAGATGACCATGAACAACCTGGTGAAGTCGGTGAAGTTTACCGGCGGCATCGGGGTCGTGGGCCTCTTCCTGCCCTCCGATCCCGGAGCGGCGGACGAGATGGCCCGCAACGGTCGGCTCACCTTCGAGATGGGGACGTTCTGGTTCCAGGGGCAGAGGATCGGTACTGGCCAGGCGCCGGTGAAGGCCTACAACCGGCAGTTGCGGGACATGATCCACCGGGGCCGGGCGAAGCCGTCCTTTATCGTGTCCCACGACCTGCCGCTGCAGAGGGCGCCGGAGGCCTACGAGCACTTCGACAACCGAGAGGACGGCTGGACCAAGGTGGTGCTCAAGCCCGCGCTGGCGTGAGCGGGGCCGCTGGTTGGCCCGTCGGCCACGCAGCCGACACCACGGGGGCACGGAGGAGCTTAGGTTCTCATGGTGGTGGCAACACCTTAACTTCCAGGAAATGGCGACGACCGTGTCGTTGTCGCGGGAAGAGCGGTGATGTTGCTTCGGTTCGATGGACAGATCGGCATCGTCACCGAGGTAGGCCGACTGATCGAGATCAACCGGTATACCGCTTTCGGGTGGGCTCGTCAGGCCGGACCGCGCTCACGCCGCAGGAAACGGCCGCACCCAGCGCGCCAGGAGTACGAACGCCTGTGTACAAGTGCCCCGCGACAGACCGCGTGAGAAGTCGGGGTGAACGAGCGCACCGCAAGGGACTGGGACCACAGGGCACGCAAGTCCGGTAACGGTCGGCTCTACACCGACGGGTGCCGCGTGGACTCCCTCACCGGGTAGACGACCATCAAGTCCCTGGCCCGCTCTCCGCCGACGCTAGCCGCGCTCGAAGCGCAGGTGTACCCGCGTTTTCTGACTCTGACCGATCGGGGCCGGAGCGCGGATCTGCACCGCCAAGGCCAGAGCCTGCCAGCGATCGGCCGCCAACTGGGGCCCCTGCCTCGACCATCAAGCACACGCTCGGCGCTGTCACGACCGCAGTCAAGCAGTTCAGAAATCATGACAAACCGGAAGGCCAACTGGAGTGCCGGTCGTGACGCTGTGGGCACACCTGAAGGACCATCTGGTGAACCGGGCGTTCCGGGGCTTGGAGGAGTTGGGGTGGGTGCTGCGGTCCCATCTGCGCTCGGTCCAGCGACAGCCGGGTTGCTGCACGGTTTCGTCCGATCGGTCCGGTTGGATCCGTTCCCTATCCCGTCAAGCGCCTAATCAAAGATCAGTAGGACCGAAGTGTATCCCGTTGAGCGGCCGACTACACTTTTCACTCTTCCCATATCAGATTCCAGTAGGGGATCAGATACCGTTTCTGAGGCAATGAGGCCTGTGTTGGCGAAATTCATGGTCTGGTGTTTGCTTTCAAGGCTTGTGAATCAGCTTTCCCGGATTATTCTTATTCAATAAGAGAGGCAGAGTCTTGGAGGCTTATTCATAAGGCCTGTTCGCCGCAGAGGTCCGACCATCCGTCGAAAAAGCCAAAACGGGACGATCCGGACGCGTTTTCGCGTTCTGACCACACAGCAACGGCTCCTCCGCTGAAATCTGGGGTTGAGAAGACCAACCAGACGAAGCGGAAGAGCCGTTGGACCTGCAGCGTATAACCGGACTGACCCACGAACAACTCACCGACATCACCACCCGCGTCCACCTCCGGCTCGGGCCCCTGATCCGCCCCGGAGGCCGACCAGCCGCACTGGGCCTGTACCGATCGACCGCCCTGGTCGTGGCCCTGCACCGCCACAACCTCACCCAGGAACTGGCCGGCGCGGCCTTCAGCGTCTCCCAGGCCACGGTCAGCCGCCGCTGGGACTGAGGGGCCCTGCTGTTTCCGGACAGGCTTTGAACCGCCTGTCTCACGCGGCCAGTCGCATCTCCTGATGCGCCGCGTAAATCTCCGCGGGCGTGTTGTATCCCAACGCGGAATGAAGACGCCTGTGATTATACCAGTGCTCGATATACCGTGTGATGTCCCTCTGGGCGCGCTCACGCGTGGGATACACCACCCGATTGACCCGCTCGTTCTTGAGTGCTCCGAAAAACGACTCAGCCAGGGCGTTATCGTAGCAGACGCCCGTTCGCCCTGCCGGCCGTTTCAACCCGTTCCCAGCGAGGAAGTTACCAAATTCGCGTGACGTGTAGTTACTGCCCCGGTCCGAGTGAAAGATCGCCCCTGCGGACACCTTCCCGTTCCGCTGGGCGTTCTTGACCGCCTGGATGATGAGCGGGGTCCGGTAATGGTCGCCCATCGCGTATCCGACGACCTCTTTGGTACAGCAGTCGATTACGGTCGCCAGATACAGCCATCCCTCCCAGGTGGGAATGTAGGTGATATCGCCGACGAGTTTCACCCCGGGGCGCGGGGCGGTGAAGTCGCGCTGGACCAGGTCGGGGATCGCGGCGGCCTCGTCGCCGTCGGTCAGGCAGACCCGGGCCGGGCGTGGCTGGCAGGGCTCCAGGCCCATCTGGCGCATGAGCAGGCGTACCAGCTCGGGACCGGCCTGGACGTCCCAGCGCTGGAGCCGGGCATGGATGCGCCGGTACCCGTAGGTCTCATCGGAGTCCTTGAACGCTTGCCGTATGAGGAGCTTGAGGTGTTCCCTGCGTTCGGCGGTCGCCGACTCCGGCCGGTTTCTCCATTCGTAGAAACCGGAACGGGAGACGTCGAGCGTGTCGCACATGAACGTGACAGGGTAAGCGTACTCCGCGTCGCCGATTTTCTGAGTTTCCATGAACTCGTACTTGGCGGCTACCGGTGATCCTTCGCGAAGTACGCTGCGGCTTTTTTTAGGAAGGAGTTCTCGCGTTCGAGTTCGGCGTTGCGCCGTTCGAGTTCGCGCAGGCGGGCCCGGTCGCTCATGTCAAGGGTGGGTGCTTGGTTGTGGTGATCGCGTTTGTGCCGTCGCACCCAGTTGCGGAGTGTCTCGGAGCTGATGCCGAGTTCCTTTGCGACCTGGGCGATTGGCTTTTGTGTTTCGATCACCAAGCGTACCGCTTCCTCGCGGAACTCCGGTGAGTACTTGCTTGTCCTGCCCACGTTTCCCCTCGTTTCCTTACGAGACCATTGTATTGGGTCCCTGTCCGGAAACCTCGGGGCACCTCAGACCTCCTTCGCCCCCTCATCGGTGCCGAACTCACCGCCCTGATCCCCGACCCGGCCGACATCACCGGCGCCTCGACCGTCCTGATCGACGGCACCCTCGCCCCCACCTGGGACTGGAAGGCAGCCCAGAGCATGTACTCGGGCAAGCACGAGACCACCGGGTTCAACCTCAAACTCGCCGCTACACCCGCGGGCCACATCGCCGCTGTGGGGCCGGTACCGGTCCCCGGGGCACGTCACGACGCCCACGCCTACTACGCCAGCGGCCTGTACGACCTGGTCAGCGAATCGAACGGTATCTTGGGCGACAAGGGTTACCAGGCCCACGCCGACATCAGCCCGACCAAGAAGCCCTCCGGTGGGGAACTAACTGACCAGCAGGAGGCCAACAACACGGTGGTCGATAGTGTGCGGGCCGCCGTCGAGCGGGCTGTCGCTCACCTGAAGACCTGGCGCATGCTGCAGAGCCGTTACCGTGCCCCGCTGTCCAAGTTCAAAGAAGCCCTCGCGGTGATCATCGGTCTGTACTTTTACACCCGCTACTTCGGGGCTAATGAATAAGCCTCTTGGCCGACGCAGAACGCCAGAAGGGCCAGAACGAGAGCCGCCTCACGGTCGGTGTGCTCGCTGATCCTGTCGCCATGCCAGTTCTGATCGGGGAACAGCTCGCTCAGGACCTTCCACAGTTGTTGACTCAACAAGTCGACTCAGAACAAAGCTGGGCCGCCCAGGCACACTGGGAACACCTGCCGCCCAGCGACAGCCGCCACACGGCGATGATGGAGCTCGCCGAGACCAAGTTGGCCGAGCACGGCTGGGACATGGTCGTGTGCGTGACCGACCTGCCCATGCGCAGCGGCGGGCGAGCGATCATGGGTGACATGAACAGCCAGCGGCGCGTAGTCGTGGTCTCGTTGCCGGCCTTCGGGGCCATGGCGCTGCGGCGCAGGGTCGGTGCGGTCGTGGCTCAGCTCGTCGCTGATATGTACAGACCCGGGACTCCCCAGGAGGGGACCGCGCAACACGCACGAAGCCGGATCCCCCTACTAGCGGGGCGTTTTCGGCGTCACACCCCCGACCAGCCCGGAGTCGATGCCCGGATCTCCTCCAGGTGGGGGGTCTGCGCTTGTTGTTGGGAATGGTACGAGCCAACCGGCCTTGGCACCTGATCTGGAGCTTGACCAGCCCGCTGGTCGGTGCCTTTGCCTTCAGCGCATTCTATTTGCTAACGCCGGGACTGTATAGATAAGGGTGTAACTCCAAGAGGGTAGGAGTGCACCATGAGTGACAAGACGCAGGTCAAGACGGATACTGGCAGGTCGGACGAGGCCCTGGTCGCGGAACTGGTCGCCAAGGCCAAGGCCGAGGGCATCGAGCTGGTCGGCGAGAACGGGCTGCTCTCACGGCTGACCAAGACCACCCTGGAGAACGTGCTCGAAGCCGAGATGGACACCCACCTGGGCTACGCCAAGCACGAGCGCTCCACCGAGACAGCCGGCAACGCCCGCAACGGCACCCGGTCCAAGACCTTGACCACCGAGGCCGGGCCCGTCGAGATCGAGGTACCCCGCGACCGGGACAGCTCCTTCGAACCCCAGATCGTGCGCAAACGCCAGCGCAGGCTGAGCGGGGTCAACGGGATCGTGCTCTCGCTCTCGGCCCGCGGACTCACCCACGGCGAGATCTGCGCCCACCTGGCCGAGGTCTACGACGCCAACATCTCCAAGCAGACCATCTCGGCCATCACCGATGCCGCTATGGAGCGCATGTCCGAGTGGCAGAACCGGCCCCTGGACCCGGTGTACCCGGTGCTGTTCGTCGATGCGATCAACGTCAAGATCAGCGACGGCCAGGTCGCCAACCGGCCCATCTACGTGGTGCTCGGGGTCACGGCCGAGGGCGAGCGCGACATCCTGGGCTTGTGGGCCGGTGACGGGGGCGAGGGCGCCAAGTACTGGGCGCACGTGTTCACCGAGCTGCGCAACCGCGGGGTTGAGGACGTGCTCATGCTCGTGGCCGACGGGATCAAGGGCATGACCGAGGCGGTGGAGGTGGTCTGGCCGCGCACGGTGGTCCAAACCTGCATCGTGCACCTGCTGCGCAACAGCTTCCGCTACGCCTCGCGCACGGACTGGGAGAAGGTCGCGCGTGCCCTCAAGCCGGTCTACACCGCCGCGACCGAGGAGGCGGCCCTGGAGCGCTTCGCCGAGTTCTGCGAGGACTGGGGGCAGCGCTATCCGGCGATCGTGCGCTTGTGGGAGAACGCCTGGGCCGAGATGGTGCCGTTCTTGGCCTTCGATGTGGAGATCAGACGGATCATCTGCACTACGAACGCGGTCGAGTCGATCAACGCCCGGATCCGCCGTGCGGTCAAGGCGCGCGGGCACTTCCCCAACGAGCAGGCCGCGCTCAAGTGCGTCTACCTGGCGTTGCTGGCCTTGGATCCCAAGGGAACCGGGCGAGCCAAGTGGACCAACCGGTGGAAGCGGGCGCTGAATGCCTTCGAGGTGACCTTCGAGGGCCGGCTGACCCCGACACGCCGCTGACCAGGAAAAATAGTTACACCCTTAACTTGACACACCCTGGAACCGCAGGTCACAGCACAGAACATGAGTCTCTAACCAACCCGGGGCGATTCAGGTGAGGACATCGGGGTGGTCGGGTCCCAGTACTACAGTTGCGCTTCCGTTTTGTCATGATTCCCGCGCTGCCCGTCTGCGGTAGTGAAGCCGTTGAGCTCGCGCTTGATGAGCGCGTCTGAACACCGACCAAGCCAACAGATGCTCCAGACCGTGCTCGACCTTGAAGAACCCGTGCAACAGGCGGGTGATCTCGTTGCAGGTCAGCGCCACCAATCCCGACCAGGGCGGGTAGTGGTACAACTCCCGCAGACGGCAGATGGCCAGGAAGGCGTAGGCGACCATCACCAGCAGGCTCCACCGGTGCCAGGACCTCCACGTGCGCACCTGGTGCTCGTCCAGCCCGGCCAGGCCCTTGCCCTGGGCAAAGGACTCCTCCACCCGCCAACGGCGCCCAGCCACCGCCACCAGCCGCGCCAGCGAGACTGCCTCGGGTGCGTAGCAGCGGAAGAACGCCAGCTCGGCGGTGGTGCGATTGCGGCGCATCAGCACCCACCGCACCCCGGCCTGGTCCGCGTGGTCGTCGATGAGTGCCCAGTCGTAGAACCGCTCGCCCTTGGACCCGGCCCCGGCGGAACGCTTCTGCCTGGCCCCGGCCGGGGCCAGGACGGCCAGCTCCTTGACCTTGATGGAACCGCGCGGGGTGGCGAGGCTGTCGGTAGCGGCCATCTCCATCACATAGCCGACCCTGCATTTCTCCAGGTAGGCGCGTAGGGCGGGGTTGCGTCCGTACACCTCGTCGCCGGCCACCCACGCATCCGGAGCGTGCTGTAGGGCAGTGGCGATCATCTGGCGGGCCAGCACTGGCTTGGTGGCGAACTCCACCTGTTCGGGCACGCCCGCTGCGTGGAGTCGGGACTGGTCCTGGGTCCAGCAGGAGGGCAGGTAGAGGCGGTGGTCGATCAGGGCGTGGGCATCGGGTGTGGTGTAGGCGAGGTAGAGTCGGGTAGGACCGCCGCATTGCTGCGACGGTCCCCCTCAGAACCGGCCGTGCGGGCTTTCCCCGCAGCTCGGCTCAAGCAAGCCCTGAAGGCTCACAGGCATGCAGCAGCACAGGACGAGTGGATAAGACGGAGCCGCACCCCGTCCGAGCATCCGATCCCGCGATAGGTGATCATCCTAGTGGTGATCGCCCGGCGGGTGACCCGCACCCATTGCTCCCACTCGGTGGGGCTGGACGGCGAGTCATCGGCGTGCAGCAACAGACCCCGGCAGATCAGACACTGCCCGTTCTGCGCCTGGAGCAGACGCAGGGTGGCACGGTCGATCGGCGGCGGTGCGCTGGTGCGGCGCCGTTGGGCCCAGTAGGTAGCCAGGGCAGGATCGTCCGGGGACGCCCCGCCGTGGACCATCTGGTGTCGGACGATCTTCGTCCAGGCGAATTTCAGCAGGTAGGCGCCGCTGTCGCGGTCGCCGAAGACCCACTGGTCCTGCCGGGACTTGTTGAACGTGCCGTAGTACCGGGCGGTGACCCAGTGCCGTGGCTTGTTCGGGTGAGCGCGGGTCGCCCACTTGTAGGTGAGCTTCCACATGTAGTCGTCCAACCCGGTGAAAACCTCGCTGGCGACCACACTCCGGTAGTAGGCCGACCACCCGCGGACGATCGGGTTGAGTCGTCGTAGCACCGCGGCGGCGTTGGCCCCGTGCAGGGACCGCACCTCGGTGCCCAGCCTGTTCCGGATCCGTCTGACGGCCTCGCGGCTGGGTTTGATCAGCAGCTTGCCGTGGTAGCGGCGGATGGTGAAGCCGAGGAAGTCACAGCCCTCGTTGAGGTGGACGACGTGTGTCTTGTCCTCGTTGAAGACCAGCCCTCTCGGGTTCAGCCACTGGGCGAGCCGGGCCTTGACCTGTTCGGCCTGTTCCCGTGAATGGCACAGGGCGACAAGATCGTCAGCGTATCTCACCAGCAGCGGGGAGCCCGGCATGGTGTCACCGGCGCGACGGCCGGACTGCCGGTACCGGACTCCCGCAGCCGTCTCCATCCCGTGCAAGGCGATGTTCAACAGCACTGGGCTGATCACACCGCCCTGAGGAGTGCCCTCCTCGGTCGGCATGAACCGGCCTTCTTCGACCACACCCGCTCGCAGCCACTGCCTGACCTCTTCCCGTGCGGGAAAGGACCCGAGCTGCTGGAGAAGGTGGTCGTGGTCGATGCGGTCGAACGCCGCTGCCAGATCCGCGTCCAGCACCCACCGGCGGCGGGCTCTGCTGCCCTTGGCCGTCCAGTAGATCGCCGCGATCGCGTCCTGACAGCCGCGGCCGGGCCGGAAGCCGTACGACTTCGGCTCGAACCGCGCTTCCCACTCCGGCTCCAGTGCCTGACAGACCCGGGCTTGCTCGACCCGGTCCAGGATCACGGGAATGCCGAGTGGGCGTTTCTTGCCGCCTGGTTTGGGGATGTACACCCGCTTGGCGGGCCGGGCCGTGCCTGGGCTCGTTCGGTGCTGGACCCAGTGGGCCAGTTCCGCTTTGCCCGAGGCGGTCAGGGCCACCTGACCGTCGATCCCGGCCGTCTTGCCTCCTGCGTTGATCTCCGTCACTCGCCGTACGCTGACCAGCGTGTTGGCTCGGGAACGGAGCATCAGTTTCTGCAAGTTGCGGACCCTTTTGAGGTCCCCTGCCTGTGATGCCGCGAAGATTCTCTGCCGCAGTCGCCGTACTGACTCCTGCTGGGCCTGCCAGTCGATGGCGTCCCAGTCGAGCGGGGTGTCCTCCGGTCTGTTCACCGGGTCGGTGCTGGTCGCGGCCGGATCAGCAGCGGATATGACCGTCACGGTGTCTAACGTGCCCTTCGGTTCCGGTTCCTTTTCGACAGGACTCTTCACAGGCTCACCCGGCCCACGTCAGCACCCTTTCGGGTCCGGGCATGTGCCCGTATCCGGCCAGTTATGCGGGACTCGGCGGAGGTGCCGGTACCGTCCCGGTTTCCTGTTGCCTTTCGGCGTGCCGGCCTTGGCTTCTTGGGCCGTCCTGCGCCCGCTGGGGACTTGGGCCTTCCTTGCGGTTGGCTGACCAGACCAGTGGGTCTGGACCCCAACGGGGTTGTCGCGTTCCGCACGCGTGAGATGCGACCGGGTTGGGCGCCCTCATTACCCCGGGACGGTGGTGTCCTCCCGGCCGACTCGCCGTCTTCGACCGGCACCTGCCGTTTCTCAGCGGCCAGTCCTGCGCCCCGCCCTTGCTTTCCATCTGCGAGGCTTGCCATCACGAGGCATCGTTGAGGGTTCAGGCAGCTTCACCCGTCCGGTCTTCCCCTTGCCTGTAACCCCCGGATGCAGCGGGGGTGTCCTTGGGCTTCTTCCCCGAGCTTCGCACCCCGCCGTTACCAGCGGTGCACGTCAGGGAGGGGACGGGCCTTGGACACTGGCCCGGGCTACGTCCTCGGCACCATGCCGACCTCCTTCCTTGCGTAGCCACTCACAACGTGCGACTTCGCTTCGCACCGGCAACCTGGCAGTTTTCGACCTGGCTGGTGACGCCCGTGTACTGGCGGGCCACGCCGACGGTGTCGCGGCCCTTCTTGATGTCTCCGGTCTCGTCGACCACCAGGACCACGTCGTGGGGTGCCCAGGTGGCCGATGACGTAGCCGCGCAGGGCCCCTCACAGGGACGCCTCGTTCATGGAGGCCTGGGACAGCAGGCGTTGGATCCGGTAGGGGGACCGGTGTCCGGCCTGTTCGGCCAGGGTCCAGCAGTTCTTGGTCGTGAGCGGGGCGAGCAGGCAGGTGATGACTTGGCGGGCGGTGGTGCGGGTCTCGGGGCGGGCCAAGTGCGGATCGATGACTGTTTCGGTGAGCTCGTTCAGTAGGCGCGGCCAGCGCTGGGCCGCTACGCTGGTGGCTGCGGCTGCCGCCTGTTTTTTCTTTGTCTTCACAACCATCGATGATCGGGCGGTGGCCGTTGTTGTGTCCGGCAAACGCTCAGATCCGCGACATCATGCCCGACCAGTTCACCCCAGAAGGCATCAGGTCAGGGCAAAACGGAAGCGCGACTGTAGTACCAGGATGCGCTGTTGGTCGGGTAGTAGTTCTTCGAGGGTGGTGGTGGCTGTGGTGGGGTTTCCGGCCTGGCCTTGCCAGTAGGCGAGTTCGTGGCGGGTGTCCAGGGTGGAGGGGTGGTCGGGGCCTTGGATGCGGGTGCGGTCGGGTAGTAGTTCTTCGAGGGTGGTGGCGGCTGCGGTGGGGTTTCCGGCTTGGCCTTGGAAGTGGGCGAGGTTGGCCCGGGTGTTCAGGGTGTGGGGGTGGTCGGGTCCCAGGATGCGCTGTTGGTCGGGTAGGAGTTCTTCGAGGGCGGTGGCAGCCGCAGCGGGCTCTCCTGCCTCACCCTGGAAGCGGGCGAGCTCGTGCCGGGTGGTGAGGGTGTGGGGGTGGTCGGGTCCCAGGATGTGTTGTTGGTCGTCCAGCAGGTGCTCATAGGCGGTGACGGCCGCAACCGGGTTTCCGGCCTCGCCTTGGAAGCGGGCGAGGTTGGCTCGGGCGTTGAGGACATCGGGGTGCTCGGGTCTCAGAGTGCGTTGATGGTCGTCCAGCAGGTGTTCCAGGGCGGTGACGGTGCCTGCGGGGTCTCCGAGCTCACCCTGGAAGTAGACAAGAGCATGGCGAGTGGTCAGGACATCGGGGTGGTCGGGTCCCAGGGTGCGGGTGCGGTCGTCCAGCAGGTGTTGCAGGGCGGTGACGGCCGCTTGGGGGTCTCCGGCCTCGCCCTGGAAGCGGGCGAGAACGGCCCGGGTGGTCAGGACATCGGGGTGGTCGGGGCCCAGGATGCGTTGTTCGTCGTCCAGAAGGTATCGCAGGGCGGTGGCAGCCACGGCGGGCTCTCCTGCCTGGCCCTGCCAGCGGGCGAGTTCGTGGCGGGTGTTCAGGGTGTGGGGGTGGTCGGGTCCTTGGATGCGGGTGTGGTCGTCCAGCAGGTGCTCATAGGCGGTGACAGCCGCAGCGGGATCCCCGTCCTCACCCCGCCAGCGGGCGAGAACAGCCCGAGTGGCTAGGACCTCGTGGTGCTCGAGTCCCAGAGTGCGTTGTTGGTTGGTCAAAAGCTGTTCCAGGGTGTGGACAGCTCCGGCCGGGTCCCCGGCTTGGCCTTGGAATCGGGCGAGTTCGTGGCGGGTGGTCAGGACATCGGGGTGGTCGGGTCCCAGGACGCGCTGTTTATCGGGCAGGAGTTCTTCGAGGGTGGTGGCGGCTGCGGCCGGGTCCCCGGCTTGGCCTTGCCAGCGGGCGAGGTTGTGCCGGGTGGTCAGGGTGGAGGGGTGGTCGGGGCCCAGGATGCGTTGTTGGTCGGCCAGGAGGTGTTGCAGGGTGGTGGCGGCTGTGGTGGGGTTTCCGGCCTCGCCGTGGAAGCGGGCGAGTTCGTGGCGGGTGGTCAGGGTGTGGGGGTGGTCGGGACCTTGGATGCGGGTGCGGTCGGCCAGGAGGTGTTGTAGGGCGGTGGCGGCTGTGGTGGGGTTTCCGGCCTCGCCGTGGAAGCGGGCGAGTTCGTGGCGGGTGGTCAGGGTGGAGGGGTGGTCGGGGCCTTGGATGCGGGTGCGGTCGGCCAGGAGTTCTTCGAGGGCGGTGGCGGCTGCGGTGGGGTTTCCGGCTTGGCCTTGCCAGTAGGCGAGTTCGTGGCGGGTGGTCAGGGTGTGGGGGTGGTCGGGGCCGTGGATGCGGGTGCGGTCGGGCAGGAGTTCTTCGAGGGCGGTGGCGGCTGTGGTGGGGTTTCCGGCCTCGCCGTGGAAGCGGGCGAGTTCGTGGCGGGTGTCCAGGGTGGAGGGGTGGTCGGGGCCCAGGGTGCGTTGTTGGTTAGTCAGGAGATGTTGCAGGGTGGCGGCGGCTGCGGTGGGGTTTCCGGCTTGGCCTTGCCAGTGGGCGAGGTTGCCTCGGGTGTCCAGGGTGTGGGGATGGTTGCGTCCCAGGGTGCGTTGTTGGTTAGTCAGGAGATGTTGCAGGGTGGCGGCGGCTGCGGTGGGGTTTCCGGCCTCGCCTTGGAAGCGGGCGAGTTCGTGCCGGGTGTCCAGGGTGTGGGGATGGTTGCGTCCCAGGGTGCGTCGTTGCTCAGCTCGGAGCTGTTGTAGGGCGGTGACCGCGCCTCTGGGGTTTCCGGCTTGGCCTTGGTAGCGGGCGAGTTCGTGGCGGGTGGTGAAGGTGCCGGAGTGATGGGGGCCGAGGCGTTGATGAGCTGTGTCGGCCATGTGCTGCCAGTAGTCCACGGCCTCGCCCACCCGGCCGCCTTCTCCCAGGCTGCGGCCCGCGCGGAACAGGACCGGGTGGCCATCGGGCTCCCACAACCAGTCCTCGCTGGTCGAGCCGTGTGCTGTGTGGTAAGTGCGCAGTATGGCGGTGTTGCTGCGCAGTAACTGGGACAAGGTGGTGTCGCGCTCGATCTCGGGCCAGATGTGCAGCAGGGCGTCGGCTAAGGAACGTACGTCTTCTCGGGTAGGGCGGGTGTGGGTGTGTTCGCGGGTGGCGCGTTGGACGAGTTGGTGGGCGCTGATCAACTGGCCACCGGGCTGGGGCGGCTCTTGGGCGCTGGATGGGTTGGTGCGGGTGATCAGGTTCAGCCGGTGCAGGCTGGCCAGACCAGCGCTGATGTCCTGGGCCGACCAGGCAGGTGCCGGTGCCTCGTCGGTGCGGCCGGTGCTTTTTACGGCATGTAGTGCCCGTCTGACCCTGTGCCACCAGCGTTTCGCGCTGGGAGCACTGTGGGAGTCGGTAGCGGGTTCGGTGGCCGGCGCGCGGCTACTGGCCAGGTACTCCAGGACCGGTGGGGCGGTCAGGACCTGTTCGGGGATGGCGGTGCCGTCCAGCAGGGCGATCAGTCCCATCAACGGGCGGGCCAGGCCCTGGGGGGTGAAGGTATCGGCCCGGTTCAGCGACAGGTCCCAGGTGGCCGCCAGCGGGGTCGGGGCCTCCCAGTCGGGGAACACTTCGGCCAGGGTGCGCACCCGGTCGCCGAACAGCTGCCGGTAGGCGGCGGGCTCCAGACCGAGTTCGGCCATGTAGGTCACCGCCTGGCCCAGGGCCAGGGGCAGATACCCCAGGTCCCGGGCCAGGCAGTCAAGTTCAGAAGCACTGTGGCCGATCCCGGCCTCGTCCAGGGCTTGGGTGAGGAAGGTGCGGGCTTCGTCGGGGGTGTAGACATCGACCTCGAGTAGGTGCCGTCCCTGCTGGGTCAGGGAGTGGTCGCGCCTGCGGGTGGTGACCAGGACCCGGCCCTGGGGCTGCTCTTGCGGGGGCCACAGGTCCTTGGTGTGTGCGGGGTCGGCCAGGTCGTCCCAGATCACCAGCCACCGTCGATCCTGGTGTTTGTTGGGGTCCTGGAGCCAGGACAGGAACAGCTGCGCGGCATCTTCGGGATCGTCGGGGGTGGTGGCGAACAACTGGCGGGCGGCCTGGGCGTAGGCGTCGGTGATCTGGTCGCGGGTGGCGGCGTTGGCCCAGATGAGCACGTCCAGGCGTTGTTCGGGGTCGGTGGCTTGGGTCAGGGTGCGGGCGTGGTGGGCGGCGAGTTGGGTTTTGCCGACCCCGCCGGTGCCGGACAGGACCTGGCGCAAGACGACGGTGCCGAAGCTGTTCAGCGCGGTGTGGAGGTGCTCGGCGATGTGCCGGTGCTGGTAGTGGGCCACCTGCTCGGGGATCGCGCCGATACGCAGGGGCCAGTCCACCTGGTGAGCCGGGTAGTGGTGGTGGTTCTCCTCCTTGCCGGTGACGGGTCCGTGGAAGGTGCCATGGCTGAAGTTGATGTGGTCGCCGTCGTAGGAAGAACTCACCTGTCTGGCTCCGTGTCGGGTTCCTTGTTGCTGTGGGGGGCGGTGCCGGAACGGTCGCCCTTCTTGCCGGTGACGGGTCCGTGGAAGGTGCCATGTTCGAAGTCGATGTGGTCGCCGTCGTAGGAGGTGCTGCCTGTGTGTAGGTCGCCGGTACTGCCTGTCTGAATGACGGCTCCTCCGGAGATATTCTCGGTGGTATTGGACGTGCGTGTGTGGCTCGGGAGCCCTGTGGCTTGGGGAGGAGAGGAGGGTGTGCGGGTGGTGGCCCAGATGATCGCGTTGACGGCGAGGGCCAGCGCGCAGGTGATGCCTGCTGCCCAGGCGGCTGCTTCCCACCCCGCTCGAGTGGTGGGACCTCCGCCAAACCACAGTCCCGCGCCGAGTGCAGCCACGATTGTGACGGCTGCTGCCATCGCGCCGATCCGCCTCGCTTTGGTCATGTGATTGATTGTGGCGCGTGAAGCCGCGCTGGGTAAGGGGTTGTGTCGGAAACGGTCATGTGGGGGCCACGGTGGCGGGGTAGGACGGGCCCGCTGCCGGGTATACCCCACGCGGGGCAGTCAGGGCGGCTGTGGGGCGCTGACGGGCGAGCCCAGCGTGTCGCGGTTCGGTCACGCGTAGGTCAAGTGCTCCGGGAGGTCGAAGCCCACCTGCACCCACCTTGTACTGGGGAGCACACCAGGAGCACACCTGGCCCCCAAACGCCGCGAGGACCTCTTTCGAGGTCCTCACGCACCCCGTCTGACCTGGGGTTTTGTGGTGCACCCGGCAGGATTCGAACCTGCGGCCGTCGGATTAGAAGTCCGGTGCTCTATCCACTGAGCTACGGGTGCGCGATTGAGTTGTGGCCCGGCGTGGCAGGGCGTGGTGACCGCAGTGTCGCCGGTCGTGGGGCCGGGAAGGCGATCCTACGGTCGGGAAGGCCCGTGCCGTGGTGTCTCTGGTGTCCCGAGCAGACATTCTAGGGTATTCGTCTGATGTCGCTCACGGGAGGGCAAAGCCTCACCAACTACGGTGATTCGTAGTTGCGTCTCGTTACCACGCGCGTTCCACCAAACCGGTCGCTTTGGGCCTCGCGCCCCACGTTACCGGTGATTAACACCTGGTGCGCTGCTGTGCTGCTGGCGTTTCGTCAAGTCCGGGGGCCGCCCCTGGTGAGGGGCGGCCTGCTAGGTCAGAAGATCCACCATTGACCTGCCAGGATCATCAGTGATGCCACAGCGACCAGCATGCGGTCCCCTCCCCGGGTCGACTGTAGGGCGCTCTAGGTGTATGGGCGAATACATTGCGTGGCAAACGTGGTTTTGCTGTGGTTTGGAAACGACAGGGAGTGCTGTTGACTGGGTGGCTGAGACGAGGGCTCGTTGGCGGGTTTCTGCTGGACAGAGCGGTTCCCGACCCTGAGCGAGGGCATCCGGTGGCGCTCTTCGGTGCCGTTGCGGGGCGCTTGGAGCGTTGGCTCTACCGGGACTCGGTGGGGGCCGGTGCGCTCTTCGCGGGCGCGGCCGTCCTGCCGGTGGTTCTGGCGGGATCGCGTGCCCGGGGGACCTTGGCGACGGCGGTGGCCGCGTGGACCGTGCTGGGCGGCAGCATGTTGGGGCGTGAAGCGGAGCGCGTCGCTGACGCTTTGGAAGCAGGCGACTTGGAGCGAGCCCGCGCGTTGGTGAGGGGGCTCTGTGGGCGCGACCCCGAGTTCCTGGACGAGTCCGGGGTCGCCAGGGCCGTGGTGGAATCCGTCGCCGAGAACACGTCGGACGCCGTGGTGGGCCCGTTGGTCTGGGGTTCGCTGTGCGGTGCCGGTGGGCTGGTGGGCTTTCGGGCGGTCAATACCTTGGATGCGATGGTCGGGCACCGGAACGCGCGTTACGAACGCTTCGGGAAGGCCTCCGCGCACCTGGACGACGTGGCCGGGTGGGCGCCCGCGCGGCTGACCGCGCTGCTCGCCGTGCTAGCCGCGCCCGTGGTGGGCGGGGATCCGGGGCGGGCGTGGCGCGTGTGGCGGCGGGACCGCCACGCGCACCCGAGTCCGAACGCCGGGCAGTGCGAAGCCGCTTTCGCCGGCGCGCTGGGGCGCACTCTGGGTGGGACGAACTCGTACGGGGACCGTGAGGAGCGGCGCCCTTTGATGGGAGAAGGGCTTCCGGTTGAGGCGGGCGACATCCGCAGGGCGGTCAGGCTGGCGAAGGCCGTGAACCTCGGTGCTCTGTTGGTGGCGGTGCTCCGGTGAACGCTCCCTCGGGCGGCGGGGGCGGGCCGCGGGTTCGTGGTGGCTTCGGACACCGACGTCGCCGCGGCCCGTGAGTCCCGGCTGGATGCGCTGGGGGATCTAGTGGAACACCACATGGACACCGGTGCCGTCTAGCGGCTGCTGGCCGAGGGTGCCCCGAGGGGTTGCCGGTCATCCCGCCGGGTGGCCCTGCGGCATGATTCAGCGGGGTGTTCCGGTCGGATGTTTTCGGCCTGTGTGGGCCCGGGTTCAGGCCGCGAGCGACCGTGCGTGGTTGACCTGCTGGTTGACGTGGTGCACGTAGGCCTTGTTGTTCACCGGGATCTGGGCCGCGTGGTAGTGACCACCGCCCTGGACGGTGACCTGGATGTGCCCGGTGGTCTTGGTCTCCTTGACCAGCAGGATGAGCAGGCCGAGCAGACAGGTCCACCAGAAGGTGAGGATGGCCGCGATGATCGCCCAGACGGGGGTGGACTGCTCGGTGCGACTCATGTCGGTCACGGTCCACACCGTCCCCCTGATGGGGAAGCGTCCGCCTGGGGTGATCACGGTGTTCTGCGTGATCGCGATGTCCCCGATGGTGTCGAGTGTGGGCTCGTTGGGCACGGGCTGGCCTCCGGTGTCGGCGGCCTGGTAGCCGCCGGTGCCGTAGGGCTCCAACTGGCCGCCGGTGTGCTGCTCAGGGGGCAGCCCCCAGCCGGGGGTCTCGCCGCTGGGCTGTTGCCAGGGTTGCCCCTGATGGGGATTGGGGTGCTGATTCATGGGGGGATTCTGTCAAAGGACGCTTGTATGTCCACTGTCAGTCTCAGTATGAGAACGGGGTGTGGCCGAATGTGGCCAAAGCCGACCGTGCGTGCTGAGTCCTGCACCCCAGGCACGCAGGGATTTTGCCTGGTGTGGCGTGGGTCACTCCAAACCACCCATTTTTCGCCGCCTTGGATCAGGCTGGCCGTAAAACATGAATGTCTTTCGCACTTTCCTTACTCGTGCGTAACATTCGGCTGATCCATCGCCCGCACCCCCAGGTGGTGACAGCACATGCCCCCATCCCTCCGACGACGGCTCCGCACCGGTGCCGTGGGCGCCGCCCTCGCGATCACGGCGTCCACCGTCGCCGCCCTGCCTGCGATACCGGCCTTCGCCGAACCCCCGACCTACGAGGACTACTGCGCGCCCGACGGGTGCCTCGACATCCTCCCGCCCGGCCAGAACGGCAGCGCCACGCTGGCCGAAATCCTCGCCCACCAGGCCTTCGGCACCCGGCCAGAGCACTCCTCCAGCCAGCTCGACATGTACGACGACCTCGTACACCACTACGACGGACTCACCGACGAGGGCCTCGACGACTTCTTCATCGACGCCACCTTCGGCGTGGAAGAGGACGACGTCGGCCGTGAGTACCAACCACGCGACGACGTCACGATCACCCGGGACTCCCACTACGGCATCCCGCACGTCCAAGGCACCACGCGCGAAGGCACCATGTACGGCGCCGGATACGCCGCGGGCGAGGACCGCCTCTTCCTCATGGACGTCCTGCGCCGCGTCGGCAGCGGTGAACTCACCTCCTTCGCCGGAGGCGCGGAGGGCAACCGCGAACTCGAACAGGACCTCTGGAACACCGCCCCGTACACCGAGGAGGAGAAGCAGGCCCAGATCGACCGGGCTGCCACGGAGGGCGGCGAGCGCGGTGAGCAGGCCCTCGCCGACGTCGACGCCTACCTCGAGGGGGTGAACGCCTACGTCGACGACGCCGACAGCGGCCGCTACTTCCCGGGCGAGTACGTCCTGACCGGGCACAAGGACGCCATCACCAACGCCGGGGAGATCGAACACTTCACACCCACGGACGTCGTCGGGATCGCCGCGATGGTCGGCGGCATCTTCGGCGGCGGTGGCGGCGGCGAGGTTCAGGCCGCGATCGTGCTCGCCAACTTCCAGGACCGCTACGGAGCCGAGGAAGGGCTCGAGCTCTGGCACGCCTGGCGTATGGAGAACGACCCAGAAGCCGTGGCCAGCGTCGACGGCGAGTTCCCCTACGCCCAGACCCCCGACGACCCGGTCGGCGAGGTGGCCCCCGACGCCGGCTCCGTGGAGCCCTACGACATAGTCCACGACGAGTACGGATCCGCCGAGTCCGACGCCGCGGCCGATTCGCTCGCCTCCAGCGCCGAAGACGTGCCTGGACCCGACGCGCCCACCGTCGACGAGCTCCCCGAGGAGCAGCAGGCGGAACTCGACGAGATGGTCGAGGACGGCGACCTGTCCGCCGCTGAGGGCATCTTCGACGACGGCGTCCTGCCCGAGGACTTCCTCGACCCGCGCGGGATGTCCAACGCGCTGCTCGTGTCCGGGGAGCACACTGAGAGCGGCAACCCCGTCGCGGTGATGGGGCCCCAGACCGGCTACTTCTCCCCGCAGCTCCTCATGCTCCAGGAACTCCAAGGCCCGGGCATCAGCGCCCGGGGCGCCTCCTTCGCGGGGGTGAGCTTCTACGTGCAGATGGGCCGCGGCGTCGACTACGCCTGGAGTGCCACGTCGGCGGGCCAGGACATCACCGACACCTTCGCGGCCGAACTGTGCGAGACCGACGGTTCCGACCCCGACACGTCCTCGCGTTCCTACGTCGACACGGCGGGGGAGTGTACGGACTTCGAGGAGCTGAGCGTCAGCAACGACTGGACGCCCACCATCGCCGACGGCACGCCCGAGGGCGGATACACGCTCACCTCCCTGCGCTCGGAGTTCGGCCTGGTGCGGTCGTTCGCCACGGTTGACGGCGCACCCGTCGCCTTCACCGAGCTGCGGTCCACCTACATGCGCGAGGTCGACTCGATCCTCGGCTTCCAGCAGTTCAACGACCCCGATGCCATCACCTCGGCGGAGACCTTCACACAGGCCGCCGACGACATCGAGTACGCGTTCAACTGGCACTACGTCGACGACCAGGACATCGCCTTCATCAACTCCGGCGCCAACCCGGTCCGGACCGAGGGCACCAACCCGACCCTGCCGATCGACGCCTACTCCGACTCCGGCTGGTCCGGCTGGGACCCGGTCACCAACGAGGCCGACTACCACCCGCAGGAGGATCACCCGCAGGAGACCAACCCGGACTACATCGTCAATTGGAACAACAAGCCCGCCGACGGGTACACCTCGCCCTGGTCCACCGGTTCGGTGCACCGCAACGATCTGCTGGACACCCGGGTGTCGGACCGGATCGGGGAGGGGCACCAGTTCACGTCGGCCTCGCTGACCGCCACCATGATGGAGGCCGGAGTAGCCGACCTGCGTGCCGAGGAGGTCCTTCCGGTGCTACTGGAGGTGATCGACACCGAGGCGGTGGACGCCCCCGAACTGGCCGAGACGGTGGAGGACCTGCGTGCGTGGAGCGAGTCCGGTTCCCTGCGCCGCGAACCCGAGCGCGACGCCGGGCACTACGACCACGAGGACGCCATCCGCGTGCTGGACGCCTGGTGGCCGCTGCTGGTCGAGGCGCAGTTCGAGCCGGGACTGGGCGAGGACCTGTTCACCGAGCTCAGCCGGGCGGCGTCGATCGACGAGGCGCCGTCGGGCGTAGGCCACGTGGGTTCGGCCTACCAGTACGGCTGGTGGTCCTACGTGGACAAGGACCTGCGCACGGTCCTCGGCCACGACGTCGAAGGGACGCTCGGTGACCAGACCTACTGCGGCGACGGCGATGTCGACTCCTGCCGCACGGTCCTGCTGGACACTCTCGCGGTGGCGGAAGCCACCCCGGAAGGTGAGGTCTACCCCGGTGACGACCACTGCTCGGCCGGTGACCAACTGTGCGCTGACACGGTGATCCACCAGTCGGTCGGCGGCATCGACATGTGGCCCATCGCGTGGCAGAACCGGCCCACGTATCAGCTCGTCTACCAGTTCTCCGGCGGCAGGTAGCCCGGAGCAACGGATGCGGCCCGCGGTGCCCCGAAGCGAACGGGGCGGCGCGGGCCGCAATCGTGTATCCATCTGGCTGATTTTGTGGTGCGCCGGGTCTGTGTGGGTAGCTTAAGGACTACCCGAAACCACAGCGGGAGGGCCACAGAAAAATGCCCTGGCTGATCTGGATCATTCTCGCGGCCGCCCTCGGGGTCGCCGAGTTCTTCACCATGACCTTCGTGCTCGGACTCATCGCGGCTGCCGCACTTGTCGCCGGGCTCCTCGGGGCCATCGGGCTCCCGTTGGTCGTGCAGATCATCGGTTTCCTCGCCGCGGCCGCCGCTGGCCTCGTCCTGGTCAAACCGATCATGGACCGCCAGATCGAGCGCGGACCGGACATCCGTTCCGGAACCGCCGCACTGGTGGGCAAGTCCGGGGTCGTCCTCAAGGAAGTCAACGCCGACGAGGGGAGGGTCAAACTCCAAGGAGAGGAATGGTCGGCACGCTGCCTCGACGAGGACCTCGTGATCCCGGTCGGTGCCCACGTCGACGTCATGGAGATCGACGGGGCGACGGCCGTGGTCTATCCGCGGGAGGCGCTGCCGGAACTGCCCGGGCTGAACCGGCCCGAAGAGAACTGAACCGGTCCGCAGAGCACTGCACCGGTTCGGAGGCAACGAGCAGGACCGAAAGCAGCGAATCGGCACGAAGAGTACTGATCCGACCCGAGGTGGACCGGCGTGGGCAGAACGGCCGCACCGGACCGGCGAGCAGAGTCCGCCACCCGTCACGTCAACGACAGACACCGAGCCCAGCCACAGCCACAGACACGTCCCCCAGACCTAGGCACAGGTGCCGAACGTGGAAAACATACCGTTCATCATTACCGCTGTACTCCTGGTCGCCATCGCTTTGTCGGCGATCCGTATCGTCCCGCAGGCGAGGGCGTACAACATCGAGCGCTTCGGGCGCTACATCCGCACTCTCGACCCCGGCCTGAACTTCATCATCCCGGGCGTCGACCGGGTCAACACCAGGTTCGATCTCCGTGAGCAGGTATTCAGCTCGCGTCCGCAGCCCGTGATCACCGAGGACAACCTCGTGGTCAACATAGACACGGTGCTCTACTACCAGATCACCCAGCCCAAGGCCGCTGCCTACGAGGTCGCCAACTACATCCAGGCCATAGACCAGCTCACTGTCACGACGCTGCGTAACGTCATCGGTTCCATGGACCTGGAGAAGACCCTCACCTCGCGCGAGGAGATCAACACCCGGCTGCGCGGGGTTCTGGACGAGACCACCGGCAAGTGGGGCATCCGCATCAACCGGGTCGAGATCAAGGCGATCGACCCGCCGCCCACCATCAAGGAGGCGATGGAGAAGCAGATGCGGGCCGACCGTGACAAGCGGGCGGCCATCCTGCACGCCGAGGGTGAGCGCCAGTCACGCATCCTCAAGGCCGAGGGCGCCCGCCAGCAGGCCATCCTGGAGGCCCAGGGTGACCAGCAGGCGGCGATCCTGCGGGCCGACGGTGAGGCCAAGGCGATCGAGCGGGTCTTCCAGGCCGTGCACGACAACAACGCCGACGCCAAGCTCCTCGCCTACAAGTACTTGGAGACGCTGCCGAGTCTGGCCGAGGGCGACGGCAACACCTTCTGGGTGATCCCGGGTGAGCTCACCGAGGCGGTCAAGAACGTCAGCCACGCCTTCGCAGGCGATGCCGCCCAGGCCACCCCCTCCACGACCAAGCGGCCCGACGCGGAGGAGGGGGAAGAGGGCGGACCGGCGCAGATCACCGGCCCCGACCCGGCGAAGGCCTCCGCCTCCGCGCAGGCTGCGGCGGACGCGGCCGAAGCTGCGGAAAAGGCGGTCGCGGACGCGCGCGACGATGTCCGCAGGGCGGGCGCGCGCATGGGCCCGCCAGCTCCGGAACAGCGCGAGGGCGACTGACCGCCCCGTAGGTGCGGCAAGTATCTCCGGTGCACAACTGACTTACCGAGGCACAGCGTAAGAACGGCGGTGGCGGCGGGTCCCGAACGGAGGGGCCCGCCACCACCGCCGTGAGGTCTGTGTGCTCGGGCTGTGCCCGGCCGGTCAGACCAGGAGCAGCTTGCCGGTGGTGCCCCGCGCCGCCAGGTCGCTCTGGGCCAGTCCCGCCTCGTCGAGTGCGTACCGACCGCCGATCCGCACATGAAGGCGGTCCTGCTCCACCAGGCCGAAGAGGTCTTCCGTCCGCCCCAGGAGTTCTTGGCGGTCGGCCACGAAGTACGCGAGCGAGGGGCGCGTCAAGTACACCGAACCGGCGCTGTTGAGACGCTGCGGGTCGACGGGGTCCACCGGGCCGCTGGACTGTCCGAACAGCGCCAGTACGCCGCGCGGCCGCAGCGATTCCAGGCTGGCCTCGAAGGTGTCCCGCCCGACCCCGTCGTAGACCGCGGCCACGCCCTCGCCCTTGGTGAGGTCGCGGACGGCCGGGGCCACCGGTGTCTCGGTGTAGCGGATGATCTCGTCGGCACCGGCCTCGCGCGCCACACGCTCCTTGGCGTCGGTGGAGACGGTGCCGATCACCCGGGCACCGCGCGCCTTGGCCAGCTGCGTGATGAGCAGCCCGGTACCGCCTGCTGCGGCGTGCACGAGGACGCTCTCGCCCTCGCCCACCGGGTGTACCGAGTGGGTGAGATAGTGCGCGGTCAGCCCCTGGAGGAGCAGCGCAGCGGCCTGTTCGGTGGATACCGCGTCGGGCAGGGGAACCAGAAGGGACGCAGGCACCACTGCCCGGTCGGCGTACCCGCCCGGGGCCATCGCCCAGCCGACCCGCTGGCCCACCCGCAGGTCGCTCACGCCTTCCCCGAGGCCGGCGACCACACCGGCGGCCTCCATTCCGGGGATGTGGGGCAGGGAGATCTTGTAGGCGCCGCTGCGCTGGTAGATGTCGATGAAGTTGACGCCTCTGGCCTCGACGTCCACGAGCACTTCGCCGGTGCCCGGCACGGGGTCGTCGGCGTCGGCCAGGCGCAGCACTTCGGGGCCGCCGTTCTCCTCGATCACGATCGCGCGCATGGTTCTCCTCACTGGGGGACGGGTGCTGGAGCGACTGCGAGGACCGGAAACGGACCGCGGCCCGGTGAGCTCAGTCCTCGACGTTGATCCTGTACAGAGCGTAGTCCGTGAACGCGGCGGCGAGCGGTTCCGTTCCGGCGGAAGGGCGCATGACGGCACCGACCCGGCGCCGGTCCTCGTCGTCGAGGTCGCCGTCGTCCGGAAGCGGGTTCTCGTCCGTGGCGGAGACCACGAGGCTGTCGTTGACCCACATGTTCAGGTCCATGTACGGGTCCTCGCCCTCCTCGTTCACGTATTCGCAGGAGAGCTTGAGGTTGTTGGTGACCAGGTCGGCCACCTGCACGTCGTAGGGCAGGCCCGTCACGGAGGAGCGCTCGTCGTAGAGGTCGAAGGTCTCGAAGCCCCCCACGTCCGTGGTTTCGGCGAGCGCGTTGTTGCCGCTCTCCTCGGTCACCCTGCGGATCTGCGCCTCCTCCCCGTCGAAGCGCAGCAGTGCCTCGTACTGGGTGCGCTCCTCCTCGCCGTCCTGGTCCCAGCACCGAACACCGACCTGTCCCTCGCCGGGCCCGTCCAGAGCGGCGACGTTGGTTTCGATGAGGACTTGCTCGGGGGTCTCCCGTTCGAACGGGACGACCACCCCGCGGGAAGGGTTGGAGTCGGGGTCGAGCTGGAACACCATCGCGTTCTGCTCCTCCCAGTGACCGTCCGAGTCCTCGGGGTCGCCCTGGTCGAAGGAACGGTTGCTGATCCAGTCGGGATCGGTGGCGAAATCGGTGGCGTAGATGCTGGTGATGTCCTCGGGAGTAGCCTCCGAACCGGACAACAGAGCCGTGGCTCCCACACCGATCAGCAGCACCACCGCGGCCGCCGCGCCGCCGATGAGCACCAGTCTGCGCCGCCCACCGGCGGACCCGTCGGCCCCGTTGGCAGCGGTTTGAGCGGTCGGGGGCTGGCCGGGGCCGCCCGAGCCGCCCTGTGCTCCGAAGACCGCCTGGCCATGGGCTGGCGACTGCCCGTGTGGGGGGTGTCCCATCTGCTGGGACCGCGGAACGGGCGGTTGACCGCCGCTCGGACCGTACGGGCCCTGGGGGTAGTGGCTGTGCGGTCCCTGCGGACCAGGGCCGCCCTGCCCCATGCCCTGCTGGGGCGGCAGGTTCGGGTTGTGGAACTGGCCCTGCTGGGGAGCGTTTCCCGGGGGGTAGGGCTTGCCCTGCTGAGGAGGTGGCATCTGCGGGTCGTGCGGTGCCGGCGGATGCGCCTGGGTGGACTGAACGCCGGCCTGCGTGGGCTGGTCACCGGTCTCGGTGGGCTGACCGGCAGGTGGGGTGGAACCACCGGCGGGTGCCTGTCCCTGCCCCGCCTGGGTTTCCTCGGGTGGCAGGCCGGGCACGGGGGCGCTGCTCGGCGGCGCCCACGAGGTGCTGATCGTGCGCCGCACCTCGGACTCCTCCGGCTCCGACTGGCCGGTCAGCCGGGCCAGGATCTGCTGCGAGGTGGGCCGGTTCCCGGGCTCCTTGTCGAGGGCGGAGCTCACTAGGTCGAACAGGCTCGGGTCGAGCCCGTCCAGTTTCGGCGGTGCCGAGGAGATGTTGTGCAGGACGGCGGGCACCGTGGCGGCGTCGAAGGGTGCCTTGCCGGTCCCGGCGAAGGTGACCAGGCAGCCCCAGGCGAAGATGTCCGCGGCCGCGGTGGCCTGCTCGCCCAGGATCAGCTCGGGTGCCATGTAGGAGGGAGTGCCCATGAGCTGGCTGGACCGGGTTACCGCGCCACCGGTGTCGTCCAGGGCCCGGGCGATGCCGAAGTCGATCACCTTGGGGCCGACAGGGGAGAGGAGGACGTTGGCCGGCTTGAGGTCGCGGTGGACGATACCCGAACCGTGGATGGCGGTGAGCGCGGCCGCCACCCCCATCGCCAGGCCCTCCAGAGTGCCGCCGTGCATCGGTGTTCCGCCGCGGACCGCCTCGTCGAGATTGGGGCCGGGCACGTACTCGGAGGCGATGAAGAGGGGCTCGCCCTCCAAACGGGCGTCGATGACCCCGGCGGTGGAGAAGCGGGCGACGCGTCGGGCGGAGTCCACCTCTCGGGCGAAGCGCAGCCGGAAGGATTCGTCGTCCGCCAGGTCCGGGTGGATGAGTTTGATGGCGACGGAGCGCTCGGTGGCGTCCTTGGCGAGGTACACGGTGCCCATGCCACCGCGTCCGAGGCGGCTGACGATGCGGTAACCGTCGAGTTCGCGTGGGTCCCCCGCGCGTAGGGGTTTGCCGCTTTCGTGCCCGTTGGACGTCACAGTTGGGGGTCCCTTGTATGGATCGTGAGTTTCGCGCTTATCAGCGTACCGATGCCGATACGCGGACAGGTTCTGGTGGTCCTCGGTCCGACGGGGCGTGGGCTGCGGCCGAGCGGGGGACCGAGGCCGGGGCGCTCTGTGGTGCCGGTGGTGACAGAGCTGGTGCTGAGAGCCGGTGCTATTTGAGGTGATGCCGGAAACGGGGAAACAGTTCCCTAGAAGCCTCACCTTCGCTATCATTCGAATGTGTGTTCGAACGCCTGGCCGTACTTCCCCACGGGCGGGCCACCCGGCGGCGCGCCTTCCCGCGCGGCCGGACGCTGAGGCAAACAGGAGCGGGTCGATGTTGAGGGGAACAGTCGTGGGGCGGTACTACGGGGCGGAGGTCACGGTCGTGGAGGACAACGGGCGGCCCACCCGTTTCACTTGGGACGGCAGGGTCTACGGGGTGCGCAGGATCCTCGACTACTGGGTCACTCTGCGCCGCGACTGGACACCCGGTGAGGGGTCCCAGGTGCCCGAGCGCAGGCACTGGCGGGTGGAGGCAGGGTCCGCCTACTCGCAGGGCGTGTACGAACTGTGCCATGACACGAACGCGGAGGAGTGGCTGCTCTCCCGGGTCTGGGGTTGAGCGGCCCGCGCCTCCCGTTGGTCCCCGCTGGCTTCGGGCCGGAGAGCACCGGAGGGCATCAGCGGCCGGTGGGGCCGGAGATCGACGGGGTCGGCAGCCGATGAGGTCAGTGGCCGACCAGGTCGGAGGGGATGAGGCCGTACACCGCCAAGTCGGCACGGCCCTTGTGGAGCGGCATCGCGTTGCGCTCCACACCCTCGCGGACGAACCCGGCGGACTCGGCCACCCGGCGCGAAGCGGTGTTCCCGCTGGCCGCCTTGAGTTCCACGCGCTGGAATCCCTGGTCGATGGCCCAACGGGAGACGGCCACGACCGCCTCGGCGGCGTAGCCCTGGCCACGGCCCCAGGGTGAGATCCAGTAGCCGGTCTCCGTGACCATGGCCGGCCACTGCGTGCGCAGCAGGGCCACCGACCCGACGAAGCGGTCGGTCTCCGCTTCCACTACGGCCCAGTGCTGGCCGTCGCCGCCGGTCCGGACGGACGGTGCGACGTGCAGGCAGAACTGCTCGGCGTTCTCTCGGGTGTAGGCCTCCCCGGGGGCGGGGATCGGGATCCAGCGCTGCAGCTCGGTGTCCGCGCATGAGGCGTACACGTCGTCGATGTCGCGCTCGAGGATCGAGCGCAGACGGAGGCGGTCGGTCTCGAGGATGACCGCGGGCATGATCGGGGAGCTCTGAACGGTGGCCATGTTGGGAGTCCCCTCTGTGCTTCGACGTGCCAGCGCCTCACCGGCGTGGATCACCATACGCGCCTGCGTTCCGGGTGGAACAACGGGCTTCCCGCCCGCCGGGGCCAGGCCCAGTCTTCGGTGGGCGTCCCAGGCGGACGGCACACACGGGTGCTGGACGGGCGTGCCGGGGGGTGTCAAAGCGCGTGTCAGCGCCAGCCGTCGATCACGCGCTGGCGGATCGCCGTGTCGAACACCTCGGCGAAGGCGCCCCCCGGGCACTCCGTGGAGAGCCAGTCACGGTGCCGGGCCACCGACCCGGCTTTGGCTGCGACCGAGGCGTGCTGCGCCCCGAGAGCCTTGGCGCAGCCCGACGCCTGGGCCAGGGCGACGGCCGGTCACCGAGAAGAGCTCGCTGCGGCGTTGAGCGGGCTCGGCCTGTCCGTCGTCCCCGCTGTGAAGGCCTCGTTCCTGCTGGTCAGAGCGCCCAACGCGGAAGAACTCAGGCCAAGGCTGGGGGCGCGCGGCATCGCGGTTCGCCGCGGCGACACCTTTCCGGGGCTGGTACGGGAGTGGTTCCGTGTGGCCGTACGGGAACCGGGTACTCAGCGCGTGGCCGTGGAGGCCTTGAAGTGGTTGCTGGCGGGCTGACCGGCGCCCGGCCGGGCGAACTTCGGGTGGGGCGGAAAGCGGTGGACTGGGCCTGCCGATCTGGTGAACGGCCGTCAGGCCCAGTCCACTTCCAGGGTGGTCGGGTGGGCTCCCGTGTCGTGTCCCTTGACGTTAAGGAGGCGTCTATCTAAGGTGGCTATCAATATATAGAAACTGACTCTCATATTATGAGAGTATCCCTAGCGGTGGGAGGCCGTATGGGCGACTACGTGAAGATCGACGCTTTCTGCCACCTCATGCCGCGCGAGTACTACGATCAGTTTTTTCGGCTTGATGTCGGCCCGCATGCGCGTAACCTGCGCAAACGAGTCTCCAACATCCCGGCGCTGGTCGACATGGACGTTCGGTTCGCGCAGATGGACGAGTTCGGCGACTACCGGCAGATCATCAATATCGCCGCGCCTCCGGTCGAGACCCTCGGTTCGCCCAAGGTCTCCAGGGAGATGTCGCGGATCGGCAATGAGGCGATGGCGGAGCTCGTCCGCAAGCACCCGGACCGCTTCGTAGGGTTCACGGCCTGTGTCCCCATGGACGACCCCGACGCCGCCGTCGAGGAACTCGACTACGCGGTCGGAGAGCTGGGCGCCTTGGGCGCGCAGATCTACACCCACGTCAACGATGAGCCGATGGACCAGCCCGTCTTCGATCCCTTCTATGCGCGGGTCGCCGAGCTCGGAAAGCTCCTACAGGTTCACCCTTGTCGGAGCTCCGAGTGGGCCGACTACCCGACCGAGGACCGGTCCAAGTACGAGATCTGGTGGACCTTCGGTTGGGAGTACGACCTTTCGGCGTTCATGGCCCGCATGGTTTTCTCCGGGGTCTTGGAGCGCTACCCGGACTTGAAGATGCTCATCCATCACGGGGGCAGCATGGTCCCCCACTTCGCTGGCCGCGTGGGACCCGGCTGGGACCAGTTGGGTGCCCGCACCCCGGAGCACCAGAAGGGCGACATCGAGGGGGCCGAACTGACCAGGCGGCCGATCGACTACTTCCGGATGATGTACGCCGACACCGCTATGTTCGGTGCGGCGCACGCGCTACGGTGCTCAATCGATTTCTACGGCGTCGACCACGTGCTGTTCTCCTCGGACAGCCCTTACGACCCCGAGCGCGGTCCGGGGTACATCCGCGCCACGATCAAGAACCTCGAAGAGATCGGTCTCAGTGACACCGAGCGCGAAGCGATCTTCCATGGGAACGTCAGCCGCCTCCTTGGGTTGAACGTCACGAAGTGAGGCTGGGAGCCCCTGTCGCCTTGTGGTTGCCAACCCAGGAGGTACTCAGATGAACCACACACAGGTGTTGATCGTCGGCGCGGGACCGGTCGGCCTGACCCTGGCTCTCGAACTGGGGCAGCAGGGCGTCGCCTGCCGTGTCGTAGACAAACGGCCCGCTCCTGGCTTCCTGCCGAAGATGGAGCGCTGTAACGCGCGGACCATGGAGATCTACCGCAGACTAGGGCTCGCCGAGCGTATCCGTGAGGCTGGCTTGGACAACGACATCCCGATGGACGTCTTCATATGTGCCGTCGATATCACCAGACCCCCGCTGGTGCACCACGAGTACCCCTCGGTGAATGCCCTCAAGGAGCGTAGCGCGGCCTGTCGTGACGGTTCGGAACCAGCAGAGCCGTACCAGTTGATATCCCAATACACGCTGGAACCACTTCTCGTTGAGGAGGCCCGCAAGACCCCCGGGGTGGAGGTCGAGTTCGACAGTGAACTGGTCTCCCTCGATGACCACGGGGACTCCGTGACCGCCGCGGTGGTCTCAGCCGACGGGCAGCTGCGACGCATGGGTTCCGACTACCTGGTCGGGTGCGACGGAGCGGCGAGTACCGTCCGCCGGGAGCTGGGGATCGATCTCGAAGGCGACTCCCTGTTGGAACTCAGACAGGCACTGTTCTACTCCGAGGACCTCTTCGACAGAATCCCCATCGGTCGGGGGCGTCACTACCACGTGGCGGACGACCGGTCCTCCTTCCTGATCGTGCAGGACGACACCAGGCACTTCTCCCTGCACGCCACGGTTGAATCCGACGAGGAGATGCCGCGCCTCTTCGAGGAAATCGTAGGGATGGACGTCTCCTACGAGACCCTCTACGTCGGCAAATGGCGCCAGCGGCTCATGGTCGCCGAGCGCTACCGCCAGGGCAGGGTCCTGATGGCGGGCGACGCGGTCCACCTGGTCATCCCCACGGGTGGCCTCGGGATGAACACGGGGGCCGGTGACGCGAGTGACCTGGGGTGGAAGCTGGCGGCCGTCCTCCAAGGGTGGGGCGGCGAGCACCTCCTCGACTCATACGAAGCCGAACGGCGCCCCATCGGTATCCGCAATGTCGCGGCCTCCCGCAAGGCTGCTAAGGGAAGGCGCGCCTGGCGCTCGCTCTGGGAACCGGAGATCACGGACGATACCGCGGAGGGGCAGCGGGTCCGGACCCGGCTCGCAGAGCGAGCCGACCTCGAACAAAGGTGGAGCAACGACCTCTTGGGCATCGAGATGGGATACCGGTACGTCGGTTCCCCCCTGACCTGTGACGAGGTGGGAGGCCCCGATCCCGATAGTTTCCGCTATGTACCGACCACTTGGCCGGGCGCGCGCCTGCCGAACGTGTGGCTGCGCGACGGTCGGGCCCTCCAAGACGCGGTGGGGCGCGAGTACACCCTCCTGAGAGTTGGGGAGGGCAAATCGGTGGACACAAGCGCCGTCGAGAGGGCCTACGTGGACTTGGGAATCCCGTTCTCGGTATTGGACGTGGATTCAGAGGACGCCGCATCCGTTTTCGGTTGCGCGCTGGTACTCGTCCGCCCGGACCTGCACGTCGTGTGGCGCGGCAACGGACCGCCGGAAGAGCCGGTCAGCGTTGCCCTGCGGAGCGCAGGCCACGTAGGTGCCAAGAGTTAGGCTGGACTTCGGGTGTGGCTGGCCGACCGGTCCGGATCGCGGGTCCGTGCGCGCCGCCCGGAGTATCAGACCGACAGAGGGGAACAGGATGGCTAAGCCCGGCTCTGAGGTCGGTGAACAGGGCGGTGTGAGCTTGAAGGAGGCGAACAAGCGAACCGCGGGCGCCAGTAGTGCGCGCAGGGTCCTGGAGCTGCTGCTGTCGTTCTCTGAACGCCGTCCCCGCGCGACCGTGGCCGAGCTCTCCGAACTCTCGGGCGCCCCCATCGCGACCACCTACCGGCACGTCGCCCTCCTCAAAGAGTTGCGGCTTCTCGAGGAGGGGCCGGACAACCATTACCACCTGACCTCCCAGGTCATGCCCTTGGCGCGCGCCGCGCAGATGGTCAACGACCACGCTCGACTCGCCAGGCCGACCATGGTGGTGGCCAGTGAGGAGTTGGGGGAGACGGTAATGCTGTTGCAGCCGGCCGGTGAGACGGCCGTGTGCGTGGAGCGGGTGGAGTGCGACAGGCCCATGCGCTTCACGTTCGAACCAGGTCACTCACTACCGCTCGGTTACGGAGCGTCCGGGAAGATGCTTCTGGCGTGCCTGCCGGAGAAGGCGCGCAGCGCACTTCTGGAACGTGTCGACACCGCCGCTCGCGTTGAACTCCTGGAGGAGCTGGCCCTCGCGCGAGAGCGCGGATACGCGTTGAGTTCGAGCGAGATAGACGAAGGGGTCTGGGCGTGCTCGGTACCCGTGGTCGACTCGGGCAGCTCTTCGGCGGTCCTTACCGTCGCCGGTCCTCAGGTTCGAATGCGGCCAGAACACCGAGAAACGGTCCGTGAGCGCCTGCAGGAGCACGCGAAGGAGATTCGGCAAAGAATCTCCACTTTCTCCCTCTAGGGCCTATTTGTGCCGATTTATGGGGCGTCTGCTGAAAGCCAGCGGGCGCCCCTTTCGTATGCGCGGGAAGGCTCGTCCTGTGCTTTCCCACAGTGAGGCGAGCCTGCTCGGGATCCCTTTGTGCGGATCCGTGGCTCTTTCGCCTCAGGCAGGCTTGACGTGAGTGACCTGCATCACTTAGAGCGTGTTTGAGAAGGGTCAGGAAACGCGGTCCTCGCTCGTCCAGGCACGCTGGCGAACGGCATCTCGTCCTCGGGCGAGGCGGCGGGCCATCTGGCCGATCGCGGCCCAGCGCACCATGGCCTCGGACACCGCGGGGTCGCGCTCGTAGTCCCTGGCCAAACGCCGGTGAGCGGTCAACCACGCCAGCGAGCGCTCCACCACCCACCTGCGCGGGATCACCGCGAACCCCACCTGTCCGGGAGCCTTGCGCACGATGTGCACCGTTGTGGCCACGAACCTCTCGGCCCAGGCCACCAGCCGTCCTGCAAACCCTGCATCGGCGAACACGAACCGCACCGGCGTGCACAAGTACAGGCTCAACAAGGTGGTCCTGGCCCCGTCACGATCTTGGACCGAGGCGGCCATCACGCACACCACCAGCAACAACCCCAGAGTGTCAGTGACGATGAACCGCTTGCGGCCGTTGACCTTCTTGCCCGCGTCATAGCCCCGGGTGGGCTGGCCGACGGTGTCGGCACCCTTCGTGCTCTGGGAATCGACGATCCCCGCCGAGGGCTCGTCCCCACGTCCTTGCGCTGTGCGCACCCGGCGGCGCAACACAGCCATGACCTGCTCGGTCACCTTGGCTTCCTCCCAGCGGGAGAAGTACCAATACACGGTCTGCCAGGGAGGGAAGTCCACCGGCAGGTGCCGCCAGGAGCAGCCCGTGCGCACCACGTAGAGGATCGCGTCCACCACGTCGCGGCGGGGGTGCTTCTCAGGTCGGCCGCCGGTGTTGGCCGGCGGGAGCAGGGGCTCGATCAAGGCCCACTGGTCATCGGTCAGGTCAGAGGGGTAGGTCGGACGTCGCGACATGTTGGCCATGCTCGCGACCCGACAGCAACAGTGCGGGCGAAGTGCCCGGACCGTTACCCACCCTTCTCAAACACGCTCTTAGCTTAATCTCACTATAAAATAGATAATTATCACATAGTGATAATTATTCCGGTATCAGGTTCTCCAGAGTCCGTGGAAGCGGAGTAGCGCCCTCCTCCGGGCATGCGCCTCGGCCGCCGCAGGCTGAAAACCTGGTGTGAGAGGAGCTGCCATGGTTCATCTGACACGCCGCTCGGCATTGTTGGCCGCGGCGGCGCTCGCGGCGGCCGGATGTACACGGAGCAACGACCGGCCTTCCACGGACACGGTTCGAATGACCACCGGTGCGAGCACCATCACTGATTTCGACGACTATGTGGCGGATGCCCTGGGTCTGTACGACCGGCACGGAGTGACCGTGGACCGGATTGAGACACAGACGGCCGCCCAGTCAGTGCAACTGCTCGCGACTGGTGACGCCGATATCGGCCGGGGCCTGCCCAACGCGATCCAGGCCCGAGGCCGGACGGCTGGACGACTCGACTTCGTCTCAGTGGCCGACCCGATGCTGAGACCCCCCTTCGTCATGGTCACCAGCGGCCCTACTGGCTGGGATGCCCTGCGCGGCACGAAGGTGGGGGTCTCCTCGGTGACCGACCAGACCACGGTGGTCACCGCTGGGGCACTGAAACAGCTCGATGTGCCTGCGGGCGACGTCGAGCTCATCCCCGCAGGCGGTACGGGAAGCCGCTTGGCAGCACTCGACGCCGGGGGCATAGACGCGAGCCTGCTTCTGCCGCCGGTCAACTTCGAGGCGGAGCCGCTGGGGCTCAGGGAGATGTCCTATCTGCCCACCGACCTTGGGGAGAAGTGGCAGTTCTCCTTCACCGCACTGCTCACCAGCGAAACCTGGGCGGGGCGCAACGACGAACTCCTCATCAGGTTCCTCCAGGCCAGGGACGATGCGCTCCGGTGGTTGGCGGACAGCAGCAACGCGGATCAAGCCGCGGACATTCTCGCCGAGTACACCGACACCGAGATCGGGGAGGCCGAAAAGACCTACGAGCTGGTTTACGGATCGGAGGTGGCCTCGTTCGCTGACCGCATCGCTGTGTCGCCGAAGGCCGCCGAAGGAGCCTTTACCGGCCTGGAGGCAACAGACCTGTACACCTCCGCCGACACCACGGTTGAGGACGTCACTGAGGACACGTACGCCGCTGAGGCCCGACGGAGGAACGACACATGAGCGACGAAGCGGATACCAGAACCAGACAGAGGCCGGAAGCTGCTGCGGCCCCGGGAGGGGCGGCCAAACGGAGCCATGCGGTGGCAACCGCTCCACAGCGGACGAAACTCATCGGAGCGGCTTCCGTCACGGGTGGGGTTCTGATGTGGGAGGTGGGAGCGCGGCTCTTCTTCGACCCGCTCTTCCTCCCGCCACCCAGCGCCGTGTTCGTCCGGTTCCTCGAGCTCCTGGCGGACGGAACGCTCCTGCGTGACATCGGAGTCTCGGGGCAGGCCTATCTCCTGGGCCTGGTCATCGCCCTCGGTGTAGGTGTGACGGTTGGCCTCGCCATGGCGGCGTCGACGCTGGTACGCGACATCTTCGACCCATGGGTCTCAGCACTGAACGCCACCCCGACGATCGCGCTGGCTCCGCTGTTCATCCTGATCCTCGGCCTGGGGGTGGGTTCCAAGGTCGCGATCTGCGCCATCGTGATGGTTTTCCCGATCCTGATCAACACCTACTACGGCTTCTCCAACACCGATCGGCAGTTGGAGGAGGCGGCGCGCGCCTACTCTGCCTCGCCCCGGCAGGTACTCCTCAAGGTGAAGCTGCCCATGGCGCTGCCGTCGTTCATCGCAGGACTGCGGCTGGCCGCAGCCCACGGGCTCGTGGGAATCGTGGTCTCCGAGCTGTTCGGGGCGAACGCCGGGATCGGGCTGCTGATCCAGACATCGGCGGAGACCTTCGACACCAGGGCGCTGTTCGTCGGGATCTCCATTCTCGGAGTCTTCGGTGTGACCATCACCTACCTGCTCATCTGGGTCGAGCGGCGAGTCGGCCGCTGGCGCGTCGAATCCTCGGAGGGATAACGATGAGGACGGAACAGAAGCTGAACCTGCAAGGAGTGAGCAAGACCTTCCACCAGAGGGGAGGATCCGTCCAGGCGCTCGACAACATCACTCTGGACGTCTCCGAGGGGGAGTTCGTCAGCCTGATCGGAGCCTCTGGGTGCGGAAAGAGCACACTCCTGAGGCTGGTGGACGGTCTGACCAAACCGAGTGGGGGCGAGCTCATCCTCGACGGAAGCCAGGTGACGAGCCCGGGTCCCGACCGTGCGTTCGTCTTCCAACAGGACCGGCTGCTCCCGTGGCGCACCATCAAGGACAACGTGGCCTTCGGCCTCGAAGTCCAAGGGGCGCCGAAGGACGAGGTCGCGACACGGTGTGCGGAGCTGTTGGAACTCATGGGCATTCCGGGTTTCGCGGATGCCTATCCACACGAGTTGTCTGGCGGCATGCGTCAGAGGGTGAACATTGCCCGCGCTCTAGCGGTCGATCCTCAAGTCCTGCTCATGGACGAGCCCTTCGCTGCTCTGGACGGTCAGACCCGGGAGATCATGCAGGCCGAGCTCATGCGGGTGTGGCAGGAGACCAAGAAGACCGTCCTTTTCGTCACGCACCAGATCGACGAGGCGGTTTACCTGTCCGACCGCATCATCGTGCTGACGGTACGACCGGGACGGGTCAAACAGGAAATCCATGTTGATATTCCTCGTCCAAGGACGCTCCAGACCAAGCGGACACCCGAGTTCACCCGCTACGTGGACGAGATCTGGGGGCTGATCGAACAGGAAGTCAGGGAATCGATGAGCATGGAGCTGCGCAATGGCTGAGGAAGCTGCTTCGCGGAGCGAAGACGAAACGAGAACGCTGGTATGCCAGGCGGGCGCGATACTGGACGGTCTGGGCCTGGTCGACTACCTCGGGCACTGTAGCGCCAGACTTCCCGGCACCGACCACATCGTGATCAAGCCTAAACACTCGCCCCGCATCCGCCGGATGAACCAGTTGACCCCTGCGGACCTGTCGATCGTCGACCTCGATGGTGAGCTCATCTCGGGTTCCCACCCCGCACCGACCGAGGTGTTCATCCACACGGAGATCTATCGTGCGCGGCCGGACGTGAAATCAGTCGTGCACACGCATCAAACCGCCGCGACACTCATGGGGGTGCTCGACCGCCCAATCCTCCCTCTGCTGCACGTGCCCGCGTCATTCGTCCCGGAAACTCCGGTCGTCTGGCCGCGCCCAGTCCTGGTGAACAGTCCTGAGCTTGGCCGGGACCTGGCGAAAGCTCTCGGGGAAGCCTCCTTCTGCCACCTGCGCGGACACGGAATCGTGAGTGTGGCCGATGACACGCGTCGAGCGACGGTCGGAGCGATCATGCTCGAAAAGTTGGCTGAGGCTTCTCTCTCCGCCGTCCAAGCGAAGGTAGTACCCCACACGATCGGACAGGAGGAACTGGAGACGTTGCGAGGCCAACTCGCGGGCGTCGAGGGCCGATGGGCCTACTTCCTGGAGGTGACGGGACAGAGCCGCTGAGTCGGGAACGATCCGGGTGGCCGCTCAAGGGTGCCACCCGGATCGTTCCTGCGGCACTGCAGACTCCGGCTGTGTCGCCCCGAGTCCAGCAACCGGCCGGGTACCCAGCGCGCGGTCACGCGAACTCTGGCACAGTTGATGATGACTTGAGGCCCCCGGCGTTCCAACCGGAGCAGGCTGCCCCGGGCCGGGGGACCCGTGTGAGCGGCTTGGACGCCGCGGACTACGCTGGACCGGACCCGTATCGGACCAGGCGAAAACGGGCAGCTCACAGACTTTTTCTTCGGGGAGCGACCATGACCGATGACGACCGCGAGGACGCGCGTCCGGAAGAGGGCACCAAGCGGCGCGGTAGCCGCTCCACGCCCGGACTGGGTGGTCTCCTGGGCGGCCTCCTGGACGGGCTGCCGGAGAGCGGCAAGGGAACCAAGGCACAGGAGCCGAAACCCTCCGCCGTGCCGAACAATCCGTTCCGGCGCACCGCTCAGGAGCCGACCCCGGAGCCCGAGCCTGCACCGGCTCCTGAACCCGCATGGCACGCGGCTCCCGCGCAGCCCCAGGCCCCGCAGCCCCCAGCGCACCCCGGCCCCGCGCAGTCACCGCCCCAGCCCCAGGTCCAGGCGCACCCCCCGGCGGCACCACCATCGCCCCCCGCGCACGGGACCCGGCCGAACGTCATTCCCTTCCGCGGAGGTAACCGGAACCCGGACGGCCCACCACCCGGCCCCCAGACTGGTCCGCAGCCGTCTATGTCGCAGGCTGGTCCGCCCCAGACCGGTCCGCAGCCCGCACCGCCCTACCCCGAGCCCCCGACAGGACAGGCCCACCCCGCGTCGACAACACCCCCGCCTCCCGCGCACACCACGATCCCCGGCCACACGGATGCCAGTCCTATGGCCACCGACCCAGAGCAGAGCGACACCGTGCACGCACACCAGGCAGCGGCGCCCCTTCCGGAGCCGGAGCACACCGGTCCGCCTCAAGGGACCGGACCCCAGGCAACCCAGGAAGCACCGACCCACCCCGCCCAGGCTCCGAGCCAGCCCCAGGTAGTGAACCAGCAGTCCCAGCCGGGTCAGCCCACCGCGGCCAGCGACGACGCCTGGCAGCTCGACGTCCACGCCTTCGAGGAGACCGAGCGCGCGGCCGTCTACCGCGCCATCCGTGAACGCCGCGACGTCCGCGCGGGTTTCCGTCCGGATCCGGTCCCCGTTGACGTGCTCACCCGAGTCCTGGACGCCGCTCACCAAGCGCCCAGTGTCGGACACACCCAGCCCTGGGACTTCCTGGTCATCGACGACCCGGAGCGGCGTGCCCTGGTACGTGACCTCGCCGAGAACGAGCGGGACTCGCAGGCACACGCCCGACCCGGCCCCCGCGCTCAGGCGTTCTCCGGGCTCAAGGTCGAAGCGGTTCTGGAGAGCCCGCTCAACATCGCCGTCACCGTCGACCCGACCCGAGGGGCGCAGACCGCAGGTCGGCACTCCAAGCCCGCCTCCTATTCCGCCGCGCTGGCGGTCGAGAACCTCTGGTTGGCCGCGCGCACCGAGGGGCTCGGGGTCGGCTGGGTCGCGTTCGCCGACGAACGCGACGTGGCCCGTGTGCTCGAGCTTCCCTCCCACCTCGAGGTCGTCGCCTACCTGTGCGTCGGCTACGTCGAGGAGTTCCCCACCGAACCCGAACTCAGCCTCGGTGGCTGGGCGAAGGGACGCCCCCTGTCCTGGGCGGTGCACCGCGACCGCTACGGTCGCCGAGGTCTGCCCGGCCAGGAGCCCACCACCCTGCTGGAGGAGACCATCACCGCCATCGGAGCGCTCAACGCCCGTGCCGTGGAGGAAGCCAGCGAGCGGCAGGCCCGGATGACCAAGCCCCAGGGGTCCCTCGGAATCCTGGAAGAGGTGTCGATCCAGCTCGCGGGGCTGGCGGGAGAGTGCCCGCCGCCGATCCCCGAGCCCGCGGCTGTCGCGGTCTTCGCCGGCGACCACGGGGTGTTCGCCCAGGGGGTGACCGCCTGGCCGCAGGAGGTCACCGCGCAGATGGTGCAGAACTTCCTCGACGGTGGGGCCGTGGTCAACGCCTTCGCCGAGCAGGTCGGCGCCGAGGTCACCGTGGTGGACGTCGGTGTGGTCGGCGACCTCCCGAACGCGGCCGGACTCCTGCCCCGCAAGGTGTCCCGGGGGACGACCGACTTCACCCAGGGCCCGGCCATGACCCGGGACCAGGCCCTCCAGGCGATCGAGGGCGGCATCGAGGTCGCCCGCGACCTGGTGTCGGCGGGCAATCGCTGCCTGGTCACCGGCGACATGGGTATCGGCAACACCACCCCGGCCGCGGCGCTGTTCTGCGCCTTCACCGGGGCCGACCCGTCGGTCGCCACCGGCCGCGGGACTGGGCTGGACGACGCGACCTACGAACACAAGGTCGAGGTGGTCCGTCGGGCGCTGCAGGCCAACCCGGTCGCCCCCGAGGACCCGATCGGAACCCTGGCGGCGCTGGGAGGCCTCGAACACGCGGCGCTCACCGGGTTCATCCTGGGCGGTGCCGCACTCCGGGTTCCGGTGCTGTTGGACGGGGTGGCCGCCGGTGCGGCCGCGCTCGCCGCCGCCTCGATCTCCCCGGAGTCCCTGAGCTCCTGCTTCGCCGGCCACCGTTCCGCCGAGCCCGGACACGGTATCGCCCTGGAGTACTTGGGCCTGACCCCGCTGGTGGACCTGGAGATGCGTTTGGGCGAGGGATCGGGTGCGCTGCTGGCGCTGCCACTCCTCCAGGCGTCGGCCAGGGCGCTGCGCAACGTCGCGACCTTCGATACGGCGGGCGTTTCGTCGGCTCAATGAGGTGGCTCGGCCCGGTGGAGCCGCTCTTCACCCATCCCCGAGGGGATCGGAGGAGGGGCCGCACCGGGCCGTTCAACGGCAACGAACACGGCAACGAACACGGAAACGAACCCGGCGATAAACGCTGTGCGTTGGCTTCGATGCGTTCCGTGTCACTCTGTCCCTTGTGCGTTGATTTACCTCTGCGTAACACCGCTCTGACAAGGTACTTTGGAGAAATCGCCGAACATCGCCGGCGGCGCGTTGAGAGCAAGCCTTCGCACGGCCAGCCCTCGTACGCGCACCCCGCCGTCGAAGCCGGGGGCCGGTGCGGACGACCGGACCGGAGGGGTGCGACCCGTGACCTATCTTCTTGGCTTGCGCATGCGGGACCGTGACGTCCTGGTGGTCGGTGGTGGGAGGGTCGCCCAGCGGCGGGTCCCCGTCCTGCTCGAGGCCGGTGCCCGCGTCACACTGATCTCCCCGGAGGTCTCCGCGGCACTGGAGGACCTCGCTGACGCCGGGCGCCTGGCCTGGCTGCGCCGCCCTTGGGAACCCGGCGACGTCGTCGGCCCCGACGCGGCGCCCTACTGGCTCGTGCACGCCGCCACCGACGTCGCCCAGGTCAACGCGGCAGTCGCCGAGGAGGCCGAGAACTCCCGGATCTGGTGCGTCCGCGCCGACGACCGGCATGCCTCCTCCGCCTGGACCCCGGCCAGCGGTTCCGCCAACGGGATCACCGTCGGCGTCGTCGCCTCCGGGGACCCGCGCCGTTCCGCCGGGCTGCGGGACGCCGTCATCGACGGACTGGCCGACGGCACCTTGGATGCGCGGCGCGGTCGTGAACGCCTGCGCGGTGTGGCCCTCGTCGGGGGAGGCCCCGGTGAACCCGGGCTCATCACCGTGCGGGGACAGCAGCTCCTCTCGCAGGCTGACGTCGTGGTGGTGGACCGCCTCGCTCCGACGTCACTGCTCGACCGGCTGCCCGCGGACGTCGAGATCGTGGACGCCTCGAAGATCCCCTATGGGCGCTCCATGACACAGGACGACATCAATTCCGTCCTCGTCGAGCGCGCCCAGGAGGGTAAGTTCGTGGTCCGCCTCAAGGGCGGGGACTCGTTCCTCTTCGGAAGGGGCGGTGAGGAGGCGGCCGCCTGCGCCGCTGCCGGTGTTCCCGTCATGGCGGTGCCCGGTGTGACCAGTGCGCTCGCTGCACCGGCCAGTGCCGGGATCCCCGCCACCCACCGCGGGGTGGCTCAGGACGTGCACATCGTCTCAGCCCATGTCGTCCCAGGTGACAGCCGGTCCACGGTCGACTGGGCCGGGCTGGCCCGGGCCGGAGGTACCGTCGTCGCCCTCATGGGCGTGGAGCGGATCGAGGCGATCGCCGACGCCTTGGTGGAGCACGGCCGCGGTTCCGACACCCCTGTCGCGGTGGTCCAAGACGCCACACTGCCGGGCCAACGGGCCGTGACGGGTACGCTTGCGGACATTGCCGCCTCGGTCCGATCGGCCCAAGTGCGGCCTCCCGCAGTGGTGATCATCGGAGAAGTGGTCAAAACAGCGCGGGATCTTGACATACTGCACACGGGAGCCCAGCTCGAGACCGATCGACTGGCGACCGGGCGCGATCTTCAATGAGACCTTCGGCGGCGGCGCACGCCAGTCACGTCGACGGGGGAACATCAGTACCGATGAGGAGGGCATACCGATCATGACCCGGCCGTCGGCCGCACCGCACACCTCGGGTTCCGGTGCCTCGGACCGGTTCGGAACCGGACCGGACGCCGCCTCCGACCAGCCCGCCGCCGCGGGCTCAGAAACCGCGCCCACGGCCGGTGTACCCGACGGCGAACGCCGCGGACCCACCGTCCCCGTGTCCGCGGGACCGGCCAAACACCGCGCCCCCGTCAACGAGGACGATCGCTTCGAGCAGGTGCTGGAGTCCCTGCGCAAGCAGATCCGCGACCTCGAGTTCGCCGAGGGCCTGGCCGGCGCCGACGAGGGCAAGGAGCTCCAGACGGATGTTCTGGCCCAGCTCTCCGACTACGTCCTTCCCCGAGTCCGCCGCCCCGACATCCCCCTGCTCATCGCCGTCGCCGGTTCCACCGGCGCGGGGAAGTCCACCCTGGTGAACAGCCTGGTGGGTGATCAGGTCACCACCACCGGCGTGCGCCGTCCCACCACCAACAGCCCGGTGCTCGCCTGTAACCCGGCCGACGTGGACTGGTTCAGCGAGGCGTCCTTCATCCCCACCCTGCCCCGCGTCCGCCAGCAGGGGCTGGCGATGCCCGGCAAGGACGGCATGCTCGTGCTCGCGGCCACAGAGGCCATGCCTCCGGGTGTAGCCCTGCTCGACACCCCAGACGTCGACTCCGCCGTGGCAGCGCACCACGAGTTCGCCGCCAAGTTCCTCGACGCCGCCGACCTGTGGATGTTCGTCACCACCAGCGGCCGCTACGCGGACGCGCGGGTGTGGGAGTTCCTCCAGGTGGCCAGGGACCGCGACACCTCCCTGGCCGTGGTGCTCTCCCGCGTCCCCCGCAAGGGCCGTCGGCAGCTGCTGGACCACTTCGGCGCCATGCTGGAGGCCAACGGGTTGGCCAACGCCGCCCGGTTCGCGATCCCCGAGACCGACCAGATCCAGGGCGAGCGCTTCACCTCCAACGTCGCCGACCACATCCGTGAATACCTCGCGGACGTGGCCGGTGAGGCCGGGCAGCGGGACCGGGTCTCGCGCCGTACCTTCATCGGTGTGATCGAGAGCTTCCGCACCCGTGTGCCCGAGCTCGCCCGTCAGGTCGAGGGGCAGATCGAGACCGGGCGCTCCCTCAGCGCGGTCGTCGACGACGAGTACGCGGGCGCAGCTGCCCGTATCGACGGCTCCCTGAGAGACGGCACCCTGCTGCGCGGCTCCCTGCTCGCACGCTGGCAGGAGGTCGCGGCCAGCGGCGAGCTCGCCAAGAGCCTGCGCTTGCGCCGCAAGCGCGGCCGCAAGGGCCGCGCCGACCAGGCCGAACGCGGGCAGCGGGTCAGTGCGTTGGAAGGGGCCGTGCGTGACGCGCTGGAGGCGTTGGTGGTCTCCGCCAACGACCGTGCCGCAGACCAGGTCGAGCAGCGCTGGCAGGACGTCCCCGGCGGCGCGGAACTGGCCTCCAAAGCCCTCAACCAGCCCGGCACCGGGCTTCTCGCCAAGCAGGTCCGCCAGGAGATCACCGAGTGGCAGCGTGAGATCGCGGAGATGACCGCGGCCTCCGGTGCCACCAAGCGTTCCGTGGCCCGGTTCGTCACCTTCGACCACGACATCGTCGCCCTGGTCATGATCGTCGACCTGCTCGGCTACGAGCGGTCCCATTCCGGTGGCGGGGTCCACGCGGCCGAAACCTCCGGTCCTTCCCCGCAGAGGCTGCTCAAGGGGCTTTTCGGCGCCCAGTCTTTGCGCAGCATCGGCGGGACGGCGCGGGAGAACCTGCGTCAGCGGGTCCTCGGGCTGCTCAAGCACGAGCGGGTGCCCTTCGACCACGCGCTGTCGACGGCGGGGATCCCGTCCGAGGACAGTGCTGTCCAGCTCTATCAGGCCACGTACAACCTTGAGATTGCACGATGACGACTCAGTGGAACCCTGCCCACGCGGGGGACACCGGACCGGGCGAGACCGGACCGGGGGATACCCGTGCTTCGGCGGAGGGCGGGGAGCGCGAGAGCGGGCCCGCCACGTCCGGGCCTGGGAACGACGAACCCGCGGCGGGGCCTTGGAACGACGAATCCGCCGGGCCCCGAGATACCTCGGCCCGCGACGCCTCCCCCTATCAGAGCAGCCCTTGGCGCGGCTACACCATGCCTGTGCCCGAACACCCCGAGCACGCTGAGCAGCGGGAGCGCGCCGCTGAGGATCCGCCTGCCTACGACGGGATCACCGGGTATCCGGACCCGTCCGGAGCGGGCTCGGCACAGGGCGTCGATCCCCGCGTCCCTGAGGGGCGCGAGGGTGGCTCAGCGCAGCCGGATCCTGGCTCTGGGTCTCCGCAATCGGCTTGGGCCCAGCAACGGCGCTCTGGGCGGCACGCGCGCCCCTCCGCGCCCGCGCGGGAAGAGCGGCACGGTTCCGGAGGGGAGCGGAAAGGTCCGGGCAGTGGGGACCACGACGACCCGGATGGTCTCGCGGGCTGGGTCGACAGCCTCACATCAGCCGCCGACGACACCCGGATCGCAGGGCGCAATACCGGTACCTTCCCGGTGATCTCCGCGGACACCGAGCGCCCCGGGGAACTGCCCTCGGACGAGCATTCCGACGGTTCAGCCGACCTTTCCGGAGAACGGGGCAGGCTTCAGCGCCGCCCTCGGGGAGCCCTGGGTGGCCACCAGGCGCGCACCACCACCGAGGGGGTGCCCGGCGCCGAACCTGATGAGCCCGTGGAGGACACCTGGACCGAGCGCGCCTGGTTGGCGAGTGCCCGGGTCGAGCGTGAGCGGGCGCAGCGTGAGCGGAGCGGTGGTACCGCCGCTCAGGAGGCGATCGCAGGGGCGGCGCACGCCAGGACCGACCGGACCGGGCCCCGTGTGCCCGAGGATGACGAGCAGCAGGAGCACCACGAGTCCGGGACAGGGCACTCCGAGCCCGACACCGGTCCCGCAGAACACGGAGGACACGGTGCGCCCGGTGGGCCCATCGGGCACGGAGACTCCGGCACCGCACAGCTTGCCGGGGACCCGCACGGCGCCCAGGCAGCCGAGGCGGATCAGCGCGAAGGCGCTCCCGAACCGCTGCCCCGCCGCATTCCCGGACCGTCCGCGGTCTCCGGGGCCTTCCGGGCGATCGGCGGCGGCACCGCCGCTTCCGGTCCGGAAGGGCGTACCCGGGACGAGGGCGCGGGGGAGAACAGCCCCGGGCCGGAGGGGGCCGCCGAGGAGGGCCCCGACGGGCAGGGGACACATGCGGTGGAGGCAGAGGAGGAGTACCGCCCCACCACCCACGATCACTGGCAGCCCACCAGCACCACCAGCCGCGCCGAACTCATCGAGCGGTTGGACGCCCTGAGCACGCTCACCGAACTCGGTCAGGACGACCTTCCCGCGGAGGTCCTCGGCCGGGCCGGGCAGCTCCTCGACCACGCCGGAGCGCGCCTGCGCCTGTCCGGTGAACACACCGTCGTGGCCCTGGCGGGCGGTACCGGAAGTGGTAAGTCCTCCCTGTTCAACGCCTTGTGCGGGCTCGAACTCTCGCAGACCGGTGTCACCCGGCCCACGACCTCCAAAGCACACGCCTGCGTGTGGGGGCACGAGGGGGCCGACGCCCTCCTCAGCTGGTTGGGCGTGCCCGCCCGGTACCGCCATTCCCGAACCAGCGTCCTGGACTCGGACGCTTCCGAGTTGACCGGCCTGGTCCTGCTCGACCTGCCCGACCACGACTCCGTCCGCAGCATGCACACGGCGGAGGCCGACCGGCTCATCGGCTCCGTCGACCTGCTCGTGTGGGTCCTGGACCCCCAGAAGTACGCCGACGCCGCCGTACACCACCGCTACCTGGCGAAGATGGCCGGGCACGGAGCGGTCACCGTGGCCGTCCTCAACCAGGTGGACAAGGTGGAGTCGGACGAGCTCGAGGAGCTGCTCACCGACCTGCGCCGTCTTCTGGAGTCGGAGTCGGGCGTGCACCCTCGGGTGATCACCACTTCCACCCTCACCGGCCAGGGCATCCGCGACCTGCGCGAGTTCCTGGGGGAAACGGTCACCGACCGACGGGCCCTCGTGGACCGGCTGGTGGCCGACTTGGACCAGGTCGTCGAACCGTTCGAGGAATTCTGCGGCGAGGAGTTCCCCGAGACAGTGTCCGCACAGGTGCGGTCGCGCGTCCAGGAGGGGTTGGCCGGCGCGGCCGGGGTCACCGCGGTCTCGGACGTGGTGGAGACCAACGATGTCCGGCGAGGCAAGCGCCAGGTCGGGTGGCCGGTGGTCCGCCGCGTGGCCAAGCTGCGCAAGGACCCCTTGGCCGCGGTGCAGCTGGACTTCCTGCGCCGGGACGAACCCGGGGTCGGCGGCCCCGTCGACGCGGGGGAGGCCGAGCTGGAGACGGTTCTGGGCGAGGTGGCCGACGAGGCGTCCGAGGGGATGCCCGGTCCGTGGCGCCGTCGGATGCGCGCCGCAGCCCGTTCCGGTGTCGCCGAACTCCCCGCCGAGCTGGGCGAGGCGGTCTCCGGTGCGGTCGGAGACCCGGACCGCAGCCCTTCGTGGTGGCGACTGGCCCGAACGGTGCAGTACGCGCTGTTGGCCGTGGCCGGAGCGGGACTCGCGTGGGCGCTGCTCGCGCTCGTGAGCTGGATCGGTGGCGGGTTCACCGGTCTGCGGGTGTTCGATGACCCGGTCTTCATCGTCTACTCGGGCGCGGTGGTCCTCGCCGGCCTCGTGGTGGGATGGCTGATCGGGGTGGGTTGCGGAAACCTTGTGGAGGTCGCCGCGGTCCAGCGCCGCGAGGACGTGGAGCGCGCTGCCCAGGGGCGGGTGCGGGAGATCGCGGGCCTGCGTGTTGTGGCGCCGATGGAGAAGGAACTGGAGCGCTATCGGGCCTTCCAGGCCGCCTACGAGGTGGCCGGGGTCCAGCGGTGACCGCGCTGGTGCGTGACAGGACATGAGGAAGGTCGGCCGAGGGTGAATCCCGGCCGACCCGGAGTAACCGGGGACGGGCAGCCTGTTGGGTGTCCGTCCCCGTTTGCGTTAGGGAGGGGGATCTAGTTCCAGTTCAGAACCTTCTTGGCCATGTGATGCTCCTTCGTTCGAGTGCTGGATGCAGGCGCGCTCGAGCGGTCGGTACGACAGACGGACGGACGAACCGGGCCAAGTTTCTGGCCGAACCGCCGATGCCCTATGGCAGGATGCCCTAATTTGTCACGGTTACCAACCCCCCTAGAACAGAGGGTGACAGCTACGGTAGCCTCAACCTGCGCGTCCCATACAATCGGCAATTAAGTTATTACTCAAAGTAATGTAAAGTAAGGAGGGTGTGCTTGCCTCCCGCCTACCTGGGAGATTGTGCGTTCCTGCCGGTGACCGAGCGGCACCACGGGGGAACGCGGGGCGAGTCCGGTTCGTCGAATGGAGAACCGTAGGGGGCGATGGGCACATCAGAGTCGGGTGTATGGCACGGATGGCAGACGGTGAAACTGGGAGGGAGGATGGAGCGGTGAGTATCTCGGAGAAGCCGATGGCGGCCGAGGAGAGCCTCCATGGCGGACGACGGTCCTGGCCGTTCTTCCAGCAGTCCCGAGGACTGATCGTCTACCTGCTCCTGCTGGTCTTCGTGGCGCTGTTCCTGTTCGGGGTGGCCGCGGCACAGACGGTTCTCACGCTGTTCGACCTCACTGTCTTCTTCGCCCTCGTGGTGTCCGCGGTGGTGTGCGTGGAGGCGATCCGGCGCATCGGCATGCCATCCGGTCTCAGCCGTGACCTACTGGGGGCCTGGTGGCTCCCCGCGATGCTCCTCCTGCCGCCGGTCTACTCGCTCCTCATACCCATCCCCGTGTTCATCCTGCTCCAGCGCCGCAGCCGACGCATGCTGGTGCACCGCAGGCTGTTCAACGCGGCATCCGTGGGCGTCTCCGGGTTCCTCGCCTCGGTGGTCTGGCACGGATCCCAGGTCGGGTTGCCCGCCGGGATCGGTGGGTCACCGGCCACACACGAGGTCTTGACCACCGTGAACGGTGTGTTCGTCGCGCTGCTGTGCTGCGCGGGGTTCACCCTGCTGAACACGCTCCTCGTGTCCATGGCCGCCAGGCTCAGCGCGGGTGCCAAGACCAACAGCATGTGGGACCGAGAAGCGCTCCTGGTGGACTCCGTCGAATTATGTGTCGGTGTCACCGTCGCCATCCTCGCCCAGCTGTCCCTGTTCCTTCTGGTCATCGCGGTGCCCCCGGTGCTGCTGCTGCAGCGCAGCCTGGTGTACCAGCAGTTGCAGGTCGCGGCGCGAACCGACCCCAAGACGGGGTTGCTCAACGCGCCCACCTGGGAGCAGGAGGCTGCCGACGAGATCGCGAGGGCCCGTTCCTCGCGCGGTCGCGCTGCTGTGCTGATCGTCGACATCGACCACTTCAAGCGGGTCAACGACAGCCACGGGCACCTCTTCGGTGACCAGGTTCTGCTGGGGGTGGCGACCACGATCGCCCAACAGCTGCGCCAGTCCGACCTGCTCGGCCGGTTCGGCGGTGAGGAGTTCGTGGTCCTGCTGCCAGGGGCCGACACCACTGAGGCTTGGCAGGCGGCAGAACGGCTGCGCTCCCAGGTCGGGCGGATGGAGATCGCCGTGGACGACGTCCCGGTGTCGATCACCATCTCGATCGGGGTGGCCGTCGTCGGCTATCACGGCAACGATCTCGTGGAGCTGCTGACCGCGGCCGACCTCGCGCTCTACCGCGCGAAGGAGACCGGGCGCGACCGGGTCTGCCTGCCCGCGGGCCGCCCAGAGGTCACCGGAAAGATTCCGGGGCCCAGGGAAGGTGAGCTCTCCGACCCGACCACCAGTCCCGGTGAACCCTCCTGAACTGCTGAAACAGTGAGGTGGCGTGAGTTGTCCACAGCTCCGGGCAAGCCCGGTTGCACGTTGACGTCCAGTGACCGAACGTAAGGTTATGCCCTGTGATCAGCATGAACCTTCCTCTGATCCCTCCGACGACCCCCGGGCCGACGCCCTGTCGGGCCGCCAGCCCGACCCCCGGCCCGAGTCCGGGTCCGCGGCCACACCGGAGGTTCCGGTAGCGCCCGGTTCCCCGACCGTCCCCGCCCCTCGCGCGTCCCCAGACGCCGATATGGTTCCACTCCGGCTGCGCAACCCCGTCGACTTCCTGGCCGCGCTTCCGTACCTGGTCACGCAGCCACTGACCGACGCGGTAGTGGTGCTCGTCCTCGGGGACGGGAAGGTCCAGGGGGTGCTCTACAACGGGCTCGACCACCTGGACCGGGTCCTGCCCCCGGCCCGCAGCGGGGTGGCGGCGGTCCGGGCCGCGCTGGCCGCCGACGCAACCGCGATGCTCGTGGCCGGGTTCGGTCAGCCAGCGCGCGTCACACCACATGTGAGCGCACTCCGGTCCGAGGCCCGGGCGAGAGGGATGCCGGTCCTGGAGGCACTCAGGGTGACTGACGGACGCTACTGGTCCTATATCTGCCGGAACCACGCCTGCTGTCCCGCCGAGGGCAGGCTGTTCGATCCGGGCGTGTCCACGGTCCCAGCCGAGGCGGTCCTGCGGGGCCTGGTTCCGGGGGGCCCAGCCGAGACCGACCGGGCCCGGGGCCTCCTGGAACCCGTGCACGGCGCCCTCCGCGCGGCGGTGGCCGAGGCGGTGGCGGCCGAGGAGGCACTGGTCGCACGGGAGGACACCGAGACGGCACTGGTCAACCGGTGGATCCCCGAGGTGCGCGGCGCGCTTCGCCGGGAGGAGAAGGACCGTGTCACCGAGCCCGCGGCCCTGGCCCGGCTCGGCGTCCACCTCACCGAGCTCCGGGTCCGCGATGACATGTGGACACGGATCGTCCCGGAGACCGCCGAGGTGCACGTCCGTCTGTGGTCGCGGGTTACCAGGCATGTGCCCGAACGCCTCCGCCCGGCGCCCGCCGCGCTCCTCGCGGTAGCCGCCTGGCAGTACGGCGACCAGCGGTTGGCCAAGGCCGCCCTGGACGCGGCCCTGTCCGTGGACCCGCGGTACTCCATGGCGGTCCTGATGAGCCGTGCGCTGAGTTGGGGACTGCCCGCCGAACGCTGGCGGGGGTTCGTGGCCGAGCGCCGGGATGCGGAACCGGACGGGGACGATGATGAGGCCGGACCCGACGGGGAGGCCTGGCCTGATGGAGAGGGGTTGCCACCCCAAGGGTAGCTGGGGTCGGCCCTGACTCACCGAACCCGCACAGGGGGCGTGACGGCGCGCGTGGACGCCCCCTGTGCGGCCACCCCTCTGCTCAAGGCCCACCAACCCGTGGCGGGCCTTGAGCGGAGGGGCCTTCTTCTGGCCTACTGCTGCCAAGGCTCGGGGAGCGGAGCGCCCTCTTGGAGCGTGCTGGTGAGCCTTTGCCAGTAGACCGCCGCGCTCTGAAGGGCTTCGGCGCTTTCCGAGCAGTCCCACTCCGCGCGGAGGACTTCGGAGACCGAGTCGTACAGCGCGGTGACGTAGACCCACGTGGTGCAGGAGTCGCCGGGCGTCACCTTCCACGTGTCCGGGGGCTCCGCACCGGAGCGCAGGAGGGTGTCCAACCCCAAGCGGAGTGGGTCCGACAAGGGCGCCTGACCGAGCTTGCCGCGCGAGCCGATTGGAGCCTGGCCCATCGAGGCCTGTTCGAAGACGGTGCCTAGCTGTACTTCGCTGGTGCGGTGTGGTGTGGGGCGGTGCGGTGTGTGCCCGTGGGGCCGTGGTCTTGTGCGGGTGGTTTCCCCGTTTCCTGCCGCCCGATGGTGGCCGTCTCCGCTGCGCGCGTCAAGGTCGTCGCCATCGAGCGCTTCGCGCGCTCCACCTTGACCCGCTTCGCTGCGACGGCGGGTAGGCGGCTATCAGGAAACCGGGGAGGTGTGGTCGGGAGGCGATGGCCCCTTCGGGCCCGAAGGGCCCACGGCACAAGCACGGCCTGGCGGCCGTCAGCTGCCACTCCGCCAGCGCGTTCACGGTTGCGGGTGTCGCGGCCGGTCCATGTGCGCGGCGAAAAGCACCACCGAAAACACAGAAAAACCTGGAATTCCAGGAGCGGATAAACACCGCACCAGGTGGCCTGAAATAGGAGACTCGAAGAAAGTCAGGGG
>NZ_BAAGZJ010000035.1:0-69630 GCF_054778635.1 Nocardiopsis nanhaiensis | reverse complement strand
AACAATCACTCTTCCCGTACAAGCGCCTGAACTCTCGCCCTGGCTGCTCTTCCGTGGAAGGCGTCTGCGTTTCCGCTTCTTTGTGTTCTTTACTTTATCAGGTGTTCCGCACCCCGCCAAATCGGCGTTTTCGGTGTTGAACCTGATCGAGCTAAAGAAACTCGTTCTGCTTCTTTCGCCCTGCGTTTCCGCCCGGCGTCTGAAGCAACTCCCCGAGCTTACATGCTCCGGGCAGTGCCCGAACCATCTCGGCTGAGTGGAGAGAGTGAGACCGGCCCGCCCGCGGAAGAAACCGCGTTCGTCTCGCTCGGTCTGCCCCAACTCTACCCCCGCAAGGGAGTGCTCGTGACGACTTCGGGAAAACGCTGCGGTGTCCTGGCTTACACATGCTCGGTACACCGCTGGGGAGCGTCCCCAACCCGCGCTCCGCCCACACTCTGTCGGCACTCGATCCGCACCCACCCGGTAACCACCACCGGCCACAACCCCAGTTCAAGCGGGATTACAGTGCGGCCCAGGGCCCTAGAGCTTCTCGATCGGCGCGTACTTGACCAGGAAGTCCTTTTCCCCGATGTCGGCTCCGAAGTCGACCCGGGCCTTGGTCTTGTCCCCGGCACCGTCCACCAGCTGCACGCGTCCCATACCGAAGGAATCGTGGTTGACCATGTCGCCGACGCTCAGCGTGGGCGCCTCCTTCGCGGCCTTCTTCCCGCCGCCGAACGTGCTCCCGAAACCGCCGCCACCGCCGACGCGGCCGCCGATGCTGCGGCTGGGCGGGGCGGCGAGGGTTGATTCGGCGCGACGCCAGTCGACCAGGCCGGACGGGATCTCGTCCAGGAACCGCGAAGCCGGGTTGTAGGAGGGGGTCCCCCACGCGCTCCGCACCGCGGCACGGCTGATGTAGAGCCGTTCCTGAGCCCGCGTGATGCCCACGTAGGCCAGCCGCCGCTCTTCCTCCAGCTGGGTCTTGTCCCCCAGAGTGCGGGTGTGCGGGAAGACGCCGTCCTCCATCCCGCTGAGGAAGACCGCCGGGAACTCCAGTCCCTTGGCCGCGTGCAGGGTCATCAGGGTGACCACCCCGCCGTCGTCGTCCTCTTCAGGGATCTGGTCCGTGTCGGCGACCAGCGCGATGCGCTCCAGGAAGTCGACAAGGGTCGGCGCACCGGGATCGATCCCCTCGTTTTCCTCCCCCGCGGACGCAGCCCCGGGCGCACCTCCGGACTCGTCGCCGAGCCCACCAGCACTCCCAGGTTCACCCTCGCTCCCAGGCTCACCTTCCAGTGCGTCTTCCTCCTCCAGAAGCGCGGCGAAGGTGTGCTCGAACTCCCTGGCGAGGTCGACGAACTCCTCGAGGTTCTCCACCCGGCTCTCGTCCTGGAGGTCCTTGGACTCGGTCAGCTCGGACAGGTAACCCGTCTTGCTCAGCACCACCTCGACGACCTCCGCCGGGGTGCTGCCGGGAACGCTCTCGCCGAGCTCGTCCAGTAGAGCGGTGAAGCTCCGGATCGCCTTGGCCGAGCGGGTCGCGATACCCGGTGCCTCATCCACACGGCGCAGCGCCTTGGCGAACGAAACGCGCTCACGGGCGGCGAGCAGTTCCACGGACTCCTCCGCCCGGGCACCGATACCGCGCTTGGGCACGTTGAGGATGCGGCGCAGGCTCACCGTGTCCTCCGGATTGGCGAGCACCCGCAGGTAGGCCAGGATGTCGCGGATCTCCTTGCGCTCGTAGAAGCGCACACCCCCGACGATCTTGTACGGCAGGCCGGTCCGGATGAACACGTCCTCGAAGACGCGCGACTGGGCGTTGGTCCGGTAGAACACCGCGACCTGGCTCGGCTTGACCACGCCGTCGTCGGTGAGCTGGTCGATCTCGCCCACCACGAACGCGGCCTCGTCGTGCTCGTTGTCGGCGACGTAACCGGTGATCTTCGGGCCTTCGCCCTGCTCCGACCACAGGTTCTTGGCCGGGCGGCCCTCGTTCCCGTCGATCACCGTGTTCGCCGCGGACAGGATGGTCTGCGTGGAGCGGTAGTTCTGCTCCAGCAGGATCGTGCGCGCGTTGGGGAAGTCGCGCTCGAACTCCAGGATGTTGCGGATGGTCGCGCCGCGGAACGCGTAGATGGACTGGTCCGCGTCGCCCACCACGCAGAGCTCGGCGGGCGGAACCACAGCGGTGTCGGGGTCCTCGGCCGCGCCGACGAGTTCACGGACGAACGTGTACTGGGCGTGGTTGGTGTCCTGGTACTCGTCGACCATCACGTGCCGGAACCGGCGGCGGTAGTACTCGGCTACGTCCGGGAACATCTGGAACAGGTTGACCGTGATCATGATCAGGTCGTCGAAGTCCATGGCGCCCGCCTCGTGGAGGCGGCGCTGGTAGAGCTTGTAGGCTTCGGCGAGCTTCTTCTCCTGCTCGGTCTGGGCCTGCTCGGCGAAGGTGTCGTAGTCGATGAGCTCGTTCTTGAGGTTGGACACCTGGAAGCTGAAGGACTTGGGCGGGAACCGCTTGGGGTCCAGGTCCATCTCCTTGCAGACCAACTGCATCAGGCGCTGCGAGTCCGCGGCGTCATAGATGGTGAAGCTGCTCGGATAGTCGAGCCGGTGCGCCTCCTTGCGCAGGATCCGAACACACGCGGAGTGGAAGGTCATCGTCCACATGGTGTTGGCCGCGCGGGTGCCGAGGAGGCCCTGGATGCGCTCCTTCATCTCGGCCGCGGCCTTGTTCGTGAACGTGATCGCCAGGATCTCGCCCGGGCGTACCCCGCGTTCCGCCAGCAGATAGGCGATGCGGTGGGTGAGGACGCGGGTCTTGCCCGATCCCGCGCCCGCCACGATCAGGAGCGGGGCGCCGGCGTGGGTGACCGCATCGCGCTGGGGACCGTTCAGACCTTCGAGAAGCTGCTCTTGGGAGGACACGCCTACCAGGTTACGGCCGACCGGCGACACCACCGTCCATGCCTTGTCGGCGCCCACACCCTCGTCCTGTCCATGCCCGCGTCCACGTCAGGTACCGGAGACCTTCTAGTCTGGTTTCCTACCAGTTGAGCCCTTTCCCCTCACTGGTCCGTAACCTTATCGGGAGGAGACCGGTCTTGGCTGACCGACAGTCCATGCGTGTGTTCGTCGACTGCGATCCGGGGATCGACGACGCCGTCGCGCTCGCCTACCTGGCCGCGCGACCGGAGGTCGAAATCGCCGGGATCGGCGCGGTGTTCGGCAACAACGCCGTCGACGTGACCGCTCGGAACGCCCTGCGCCTGCTCGAGCTGTACGGCCGTCCGGACGTTCCGGTGGCAGTGGGCGCCGCGCGCCCGCTGGTGCAGGAGCCCGAGCTGGCCGGGCACGTCCACGGACACAACGGCCTGGGCGATGTCGAGCTGCCCGAACCCGAACGCGCACCGGTGGCGGAATCCGCCGCGGAGCTGCTCGTGCGGTCGGCCCGGGAGTACCCCGGCGAAATCGACGTCCTGGCCGTCGGCCCGCTCACCAACCTGGCGCTCGCGATCAGGCTGGAACCGCGCCTGCCGGAGCTGGTGCGGCGGCTCGTGGTGATGGGCGGCGCCGTCCAGGCGCCCGGGAACGTGTCCTCACACGCGGAGGCCAATATCGCCAACGACCCGGAGGCGGCCGAGGCAGTCTTCGCGGCCGGTTTCGACCTGGACCTCATCGCACTCGACATCACCATGAAGACGGTGGCTACCGGCGCGTGGCTGGACCGGCTCAAGGAGGTTCCCGGCGAGCGCGCGCGGCACACCTCAGCGTTCCTGGACTTCTACGCCGAGTTCTACAAGGGGATCTTCGGTGTCCGCCAGTGCGCCATGCACGACCCGCTGGCCGCCGCGGTCCTGATCGACCCGCACCTGGTGACCGAGGCGTACACGGCGCCGGTCCGCGTGGAGCTGACCGGTGGGCTGACCCGGGGCATGACCGTCGCCGACCTGCGCCCGCGTCCGAGCGCGGACGAGCGGCGTGGGACCCGCGTGGTCACGTCGGTGTCCGGTGACGAGTTCCTGGACCGGATGCTCGACGCCCTGCGCTGACCCTTCCCGCGCCCCCGGCTCAGACCAGGCGGCGGGCGGTGGCCCAGCGGCTCAGCTCGTGCCGGTTGGACAGCTGGAGCTTGCGCAGGACGGAGGAGACGTGTGTCTCGACCGTCTTGACCGAGATGAACAGCTCCTTGGCCACTTCCTTGTACGCGTATCCGCGGGCGATGTGCCGCAGGACCTCTCGTTCGCGCTGGGTGAGGCGGTCCAGCTCGGGATCGACCGGGGGCGCGTCGGTGGCGGAGAAGGCGTCCAGCACGAAGCCGGCCAGGCGCGGGGAGAACACGGCGTCCCCGTCGGCGACCCGTGCGATGGCGTTGGCCAAGTCCTTGCCGGAGATGGTCTTGGTGACGTAGCCGCGGGCGCCGCCGCGCACCACTCCGATGACGTCCTCGGCGGCGTCGGAGACCGACAGGGCGAGGAATCGGACCTGCGGGTGCTGGGCGAGGACGCGCCGCAGTACCTCGACTCCCCCGCCGCCGGGCAGGTGGACGTCGAGGAGCACCAGGTCCGGGAGGGACTCACCGATGACGTGCACGGCGCTGTCGACGTCCCCGGCCTCGCCGATGACGTTGACGGCGTCGCCGAGCTCACCGCGCACACCGCTGCGGAAGAGCCGGTGGTCGTCCACGATCACGACGCGGGGGACCGCGTCTCCGTCACTGAAGGTCGTGCTCTCTTCTCCCACACCTTGGACCTTACCCACGAACACCCCGGAACAGGTAGCGCCGTTCGGCCCGGATCAGGTGCGGCTCCACGCCGACGGGCAGCTCACCATCCGGTAGCGCTACACGTCCTTGATGCGGGGCATGCGGAGTTGGACCTCGGTGCCCTCGCCCGGCTCGGTGCGGATCCGCGCCGTGCCGCCGTGGCGTTCCATCCGGCCGATGATGGAGCCGCGTACCCCCATGCGGTCCTCGGGGATGTCTTCGAGGTCGAATCCCGTACCCCGGTCGCGGACGAACACCAGGACCTCGTCCTCGTCGACCTCCCCGAAGACCGAGATGCTGTCGGACTGCGCGTACTTGGACGCGTTGACCATGGCCTCGCGCGCGGCGCGCAGCATGGCTGCGATGCCGTCGTCGATGGGGCCGTCTCCGACGTTCACCACCTCGATGGGCACACCGTGTTCCTCCTCCACCTCGGCCGCCACCCGCTCCAGCGCGGGCGTCACCGTCGTATCGGCGTCGGCCGGGCGCTGGTAGAGCCAGGTGCGCAGGGCGCGTTCCTGGACCCGGGCCAGGCGCTGGACTTCGCGCGGGTCCTCGGCCCGGCGCTGGATGAGGGTGAGGGTGTGCAGGACGGAGTCGTGGATGTGCGCGGCCAGTTCGGCGCGTTCGGCGTTGCGGATGCGCTCTCGTCGCTCGGCGTCGCGTTCCCGGATGAGCCCGATGATCCAAGGGGCCGCGATCAGCGATATCCCCGCGATGAGAGTGAACGCGAAGGTGAGCCCGGCGCGGGCCTCCTGGAGCTGCTCCTGGAAGATCAGGAAGCCGATGACCCCGATGACGACGAGCAGGACACCGGCACCGGTGCGCATGATGCTCTTGGGCCGGGCCCCGTTGACGGTGCTGCTGACCGTGCTGCTCATCCACTCGTCGCGTTGGGCCGGGTTGGCCTGCTGCCACAGGACGGTGGCGCCGAGCGCACCGAAGATGACGAACCACAGCAGCGGGTCGAAGACGCCGCCGAAGATCATGGCGAGCATCCCGAGCGCCAGGGCGAGACCGACATAGGCGATGAGCTGGGAGATGTCGCGGCCCTTGCGTTTGGCGTCCTCGACCTGGACGGCCTCCTTCGCCGCCTCCTCCTGGGGAACGAGGAAATAGAGGGCCGCGTAGACGGCCACACCGATACCGCCGACGGACAGGGCCATGAACGCCAGACGGACCACGACCGGGTCGAGGCCTAAGTGCTGGGCCATTCCCGAAGCGACACCGCCGAGGAGTCTGCCGTCGACCGCTCGGGTGAACCTCGGGGGTTCCACGGCTGTCGTTGGCACCGCCCGATCACCGCTTTCGTCTGGGCGCGATCGGAGTTCCCCGTCGCACACGTTGGTCCTGGATGCTTCCCAGCATGCCTCGAACGACCCCCGGAAGGCATCGGGACCTGCCCCTGGCCCTGCCCTGGTGTCCCGGTCAGGGTGGGTTCAGGGTCGTCCCGGATTCCCTGCGGACGCACCAGCGGTCACGATGGTTCCATGAGGAAAGTGTGGTGAGCGCGTATGACTGACGGTGAGGCGCCGCACGGCGCCCCCGGGGAGGACCGTGCCGCTGAGGAAGGGGCCCGGGGGGGCCAGGCCTCGAAGGGTCCGGCCACCGGTACCGCGCCAACCGGTCCGGAACTGCGCCGCGACGACAACCACCGGGTGCTCGCGGGGGTGTGCACCGGGCTGGGCAAGTACACGCGGATCGACCCCGTCGTGTGGCGCGCTGCGTTCGCGCTGACGGCGTTCGCCGGCGGTGTCGGCCTCTTGCTGTACATCGCCGCGTGGATGCTGATGCGCGACCCCCAAGGGAGCCCCGCGACCTTCGAGCAGTTGCTGAACCGGAGCATCCCGCCGCACACGGCGGTGAAGCTGCTGACGCTGGGCCTGGCCGCCGCCACCGCGCTCAGCCTGGTGGGGGGTTTCGGCTGGGGAACGCTGGTCCTGGCGATTCCGCTGGTCCTGGGATTGCTCACCGCCCGGAACCGGGGTGTGGACCTGCGCGCGTCGCTGCTGGCCCTGCGGTCGGAGATCGCCACACACGAACCGCCGCCCACCGGTCCGGTTCCACAGCCGACCGCCGCCTACTACAACCCGGCCCAGCCGTGGGCCTCGGCCCCGCAGGGCCCGGTGGACCTGGCGGTGGTGTCGGAGCGGACGTCGCTCGGCACGGACGACCACGACGACTACGAAGAAGAGGACGACGAGGAGGAAGGCGGGGACGAGGGCGGCAAGGAACGCGACCGGGAGCCGTACACCGGCCACCGGCACCGGACGCGCAAGGCCTCGCCGCTGGCCTCCCACGCGCTGTGGACCGTGGTCGTCATGGCGATCGTGGTGGGGGTGTCGGCGCAGTACGTGCACCCCTCCCTGGCGGAGATGAGCTCGACGCAGCTGCTGTTCGGCCCGGAGACGGGTCCGTTCTTCATGGCCGCGGCGGTGGCGGTCATCGGCCTGTTCGCACTGGTCGGGACCTGGGCGGGCAACCCGCGCGGGCTGATGCCCCTAGGGACCTTCGCGGTGCTGGCCGCCGTCTTGGTGGCCTCGGTCGACGTCACCGCGGCGCGGATCGGTGACGGCGACTGGCGGCCCGCGACGGTCGCCGAGGCGGAGTCCGGTGACATGCGGTTGAACGCGGGGTCGGGGACGCTGGACCTGACCGAGCTGGCCGCCGGGCTCGAACCGGGAGAGAGCGTGGACGTCGCGGCCCGGGTGGACGTGGGCCACCTGGACCTGGTGCTCCCCGAAGACGCACGGGTCAACGTGGTCTCGGAGGTCAGGTGCTGCCAGGTCGAGGCGCCGGCCCCGGACGGCGGGAGCGAGGAACGCAACGGCATGTCCGTCACGTACGAGCAGACCTTCGAACCGACGGGGTCCGCTGGACCGGCCGAGGACGCCGACGGGCGGGAGGACACAGGGGAAACCGGGGAGACAGAGGAGACCGGGGAGGGATCGGTCCAGGACGAGGTGCCCGTGATCAACGTACGCACCGACATGGTGCTCGGGAAGGTGGAGGTCCAGTATGGCTAAGCGCAGAACTGACTGGGGGTCGTTCGTCGCGGGGCTGCTGTTCCTCGGACTCGCGGTCGCGTTCGTCGTCTGGGGCAGCGGTTCGTGGGACCTGAACGTCCTGTGGCTGCTGCCTGTGCTGGCTGTGGGGCTCGGCGTGGCCGGGCTCGCGCGGGCCCTCTTCCGGGCGCGTCCCCGAGAGGTCGAGGAGCAGGCGCCGCCGCGGGAAGGGGACTGAACCCGATCTGTCGCCCCTCCGGTTCCCACTCCGGGCTGGGCCGCTCCGGGCCCGTTCCCACCCCGGGCGGACCCGCCCCGAACGAATCTACTCCGGGCGGTGCTCGGCGATGGCGGCGAACTCCCCGATGCCCAGGGACTCGCCGCGGGCACTCGGCTCCACGCCCGCCGCGCGGAGCGCCGCCTCGGCGGCGGGCGCCGATCCCGCCCAGCCGGACAGGGCGGCACGCAGCGTCTTGCGGCGCTGGGCGAAGGCCGCGTCGATCACCTTGAAGACCTCCTTGCGGGGAGCCTTGGTGCTCGGCAGTGGTCGGCGGACCAGTTCGACGAGGCCGGAGTCGACCTTGGGCGCGGGCCAGAAGACATTGCGGCCGACCGCCCCGGCGCGGCGCGCCTCCGCGTACCAGGCGACCTTGGCCGAGGGCACGCCGTAGATCCGGCCGCCGGGCGTGGCGGTGATCCGGTCGGCGACTTCGGACTGCACCATGACGAGGACCCGCTCCAGAGTGGGCAGCAGTTCGAGCAGGTGCAGCAGGACCGGCACGGACACGTTGTAGGGCAGGTTGGCCACGAGCGCGGTGGGCGCGGGTCCGGGGACCTCGGTGATACGCATGGCGTCCCCGGGCACCACGGCGAGCCGGTCGACGAGGTCGGGCGCGTGGTCGGCGACGGTCCCGGGCAGTGCCCCGGCCAGCGCCGGGTCGATCTCGATCGCGGTGACCTGGCGTACGTGCGGGAGCAGCGCGAGGGTGAGCGAACCGAGCCCGGGCCCCACCTCGACCACCACGTCGTCCGCACCGACACCGGCGACACGGACGATGCGGCGGACCGTGCCGTGGTCGATGACGAAGTTCTGGCCCAGGGTCTTGGTGGGCCGGATACCGAACCGCTCCGCGAGGACCCGCACGTCGGCGGGGGTGAGCAGGCGGGACCGGTCGGCGGGATCGGGGTCAGGTGCGGGTGTCTGTGTCACCCACACATCTTGCCAGCCGCGACCCACCTGCTCGTCCGCGCCCGCCCACTCGCCCGCGCCCGCTCACGGGACCGGCGGGGACCGGTCCTCAGTCGAAGAGGTGCACCCCACAGGTCGGCCACTGGCTCTGCCAGTCCCCGCCGACGGTGTTGTAGAGCTGCTGGGCGCGCTCGGTCTGTTCACCGGGGCTGGCCTCGGAGGGTAGACCGCTGCCGCCGACGGATTCCCACGTCGTGGTGCTGAACTGGTAGAGGCCGTAGTAGCCGCCCGCGGAGTTGACGGCGGTGGCGTCGCCGCTGGACTCGCACTCGGCGAGCCCCGCCCAGTTGAGGTTCCCCGCCTCTCCGCCGTCCTCGGACGGACTGTCGGACTCCTCCTCGGATTCCTTGGTGCCGACCTCCACCAGACCTTCCACCGGTTCGGTGACGACCTCCTCGGAGATCTCGTGCTCGGTCTCCTCCCCGTGGCGCAGGACGGGGAGCGTGGTCACCTCCTTGACGCCGTCCTCGGGCTCGGTGACGACCTCGCGCTCGCCCTCGGGGAGGTCGGGGTTCTCCTCCTCGACGGTCGCCGCCTCGATGACGACCTCCTCAGTCTCGGGCTCTCCCAAAGCGGGCACCACACTGATCACCGTGTCGGGTTCGACCGGCTCGCCGGGCTCCGGGGAGACGATGTCGTGTTCCCCGGTCCCGACCCCGGCCGCGTCCAGTACCTCGGAGACGGTCTCGCCGGTGGTGCGGGTCTCCGTACGCACCGTGTCGTGCATGACGACCACGCGCGGCGCGCGTTCGGCGCTGACGTTGAGACCGTGCGCGGGGATGAGGGTGTCGTGGGGCTGGGAGAGTTCGACCCCCTCCTGGTCGAGGCCGATCTGGTCGAGGGCCTCGCTGACGGTGGCGGCGTTCACCTGGTGGGCGTGCTCGTGGCCGTCGAGGTCGACGGTGAGCTCGCGGGGTGATCGGACGATGACGTGGTCACCCCCGCTGACGGAGGTGTCCACGGACGGGGCGACCACGTCGTGCTCTTCGAGCTCGACTCCGGCGGAGTCGAGGGCGTCCTGGACGGTTCCGCCGAAGGTACGGACGTCAGTCTCCTCGCCGTTGGCGTCCAGGGTGACGCTCTTCCCCATCGCCAGCGCGGTACCGCCCCCGGCCAGGGCGACGACTCCCGCGGCGGCGACCGCGAGGAGCGGAACGGACAGGGCGGAACGACCGCGGCGGCGCTGGGAACGGCGGCGCCGCCGGCTCTTTCCGGGTTTTCCGGGCATGACGGTTGCACCCTTCTTCGTGGAAGGACGGATTCTGTGTGGGAATGACAGGAATGTGCGCCAATTCGGCCATTTTCCACCGGGGCGACTTCCTGCCTGTTCATCTCGGCTGTGGCGCGCGGGCGCGCGGGAGGCTCCAGTGCTTTCCCGGCAGCCGGTGATCACATTAACACCACTCGCATGCGGCTTTTTGTCATCGACCGAAAACCATTCCGGGTAACCGCACACCAAGTGGGCGAATTCTTCCTCCCGCCCGCCCCCACCGTTCCCCCTGGCGCCGACGGGGCGTAGCCTGCACAATGAACCGAACGTCGTTCTAGTCAGCCTGAGCCTCCGGAGGCACCCATGGGACCGCTCAACGGAATCCGCGTCGTCGAGTTCACCGGTATCGGCCCGGCTCCGATGGCGGGCATGCTCCTCGCCGACCTGGGCGCCAGCGTGATCCGCCTCGACCGGCCCCAAGCCGCCGACGCCGTGAACGCGGGCTCCAGCGGACCGCACATGAGCGAGGGTCGCACCGTCCTGGGTGTCGACCTCAAGTCGGAAGAGGGCCTCTCCCGCGCCCGCGAACTCGTCGCGAGGGCCGATGTCCTCCTGGAGGGCTTCCGCCCCGGGGTCATGGAGCGCCGCGGCCTCGGCCCCGACGACTGCCTGGAGCTCAACCCAGCCCTGGTGTACGCCCGGGTCACCGGCTGGGGACAGGAAGGGCCGCTGGCGCACACCGCCGGGCACGACATGAACTACCTGTCCGTGAACGGCGCCCTGCACGCCATCGGCCGCGCCAGCGGACCGCCCGTCCCCCCGATCAACCTCCTCGGCGACTTCGCCGGCGGCACGATGTTCACCGTCACCGGCATCCTCGCCGCCCTCTTGGAGCGCCAGGGCTCCGGGCGCGGCCAGGTCGTCGACGCCGCCATGGTGGACGGCAGCGCGCTCCTGATGTCGATGGTGCACGAGGACCGCGCACGGGGTTCGTGGAGCGACGAGCGCGGCACCAACTACCTCGACACCGGAGCTCCCTGGTACGACGTCTACGAGTGCGCCGATGGCCGCCACCTGTCCGTCGGCTGTATCGAGCCCCAGTTCTACGCCGAGTTCCTGGAGCGCACAGGACTGGCCGGAGAGGACTTGCCCGAGCAGTGGGACCCGGAGGGGTGGCCGCGGCTGCGCGAGCGATTCGCCGAGGTGCTGCGCACCCGCACCCGGGACGAGTGGGGCGCGGTGTTCGAGGGCACCGACGCGTGTGTGACACCGATCCTGTCCCTACAGGAGGCCGCCCAGCACCCGCACGTGCGGGCCCGAGGCGCACTCGTCCGCGAGGGCGACCGGACCGTTCCCGGGCCGGCGCCGCGGTTCGACCGCACCCCCGGCGGGGTCACCCGGGGTCGTCCCCAGCCCGACACGGAGGAGACCCTCAAGGAGTGGGGTCTCACGCCCTGACCCGATGTGCGCGGCTTCGCTTCGCTGGCGCCAGCCGACCCTTCGCTGTCCTCAACCGGCCAGTGCAATGGCCCACCCCAAGACCCCGACAAGGGCCGCGCGCACACCCGTAAGGCTCCGCGCGGCCCGGTTCAGGGCGGTTCGACCGGTTCCGCACCGGTATCGAACCCCTTCTGGCAGCCCGCCCTCTACACCATCCGCCCCGAGCAAGGCAAAACACACGAGCACGACCTTGCGTCGCTCACGTCACGAATCGGCCACGGCCCTGTGGTAAAGTCCGGTGCCGGACGACCCCGGTGACACAGATCCCAGTGCCGCGACAGGCGCTAGGGAGGCGGGCCCGGAGGGGTCTGCCCGGCCGCCCCATCGGCATCGGCCGGGAATGCCCGCCAACACCGGCGAGTTCGCACGAGCAGAGGGCCGGAAACGGCCATCGATCACCGGCGGGCCCGGCGAGCACGGGACTGCCGCACACCGACATCCGTGCCCTCGAGCTGCCGTCATCACTGATGACACGCACAGCACCAGGAACTTTCGGCCACCGGCCGTGCGTTCCCAGACTGCCGTGCTTTTCCGAGTAAACCAGGCGAGAAAGGCGTTTCCTCCCCCGGCTTCCAGCCCGGGGCATCACGCAAGGAATTTGATGAACCATCAGCTTGGCTCACGCGGTAACGCAACCAACGCACCGGTCACCACGCGTCCCCGGTGGGGCGGCGTGCGGCCTGCCTCGCCGACCCATCGGGCAAGGCCCGAGTACGCCGGAGTCGCCATGCCCGACCTGATCATCTCCACCGCCCTCCACGAGTCCGGACAGGTCCTGACCCTGGACGGGGAGATCGACATGGCCACGGAAGGCCGCTTCCAGGAAGCGGTCACAGCAGCTCTGACCACTCAGCCCTTCGGCCGTGTCGTACTGGACTGCGCCAACCTGAGGTTCATCGACTCCAGCGGTTTGCGCGTACTCATCCGCGCGCACAAGGCCGCCAAGGAGCAGCAGGCGCTGCTGGTGATCGCCGCACCGCTGCCGAGGGTCATGCAGACCCTGCGCGTGACCTCGCTGGACACCCGCGTCCCGGTGTTCCCGTCGGTCACCCAGGCGCTGGCCGCCCCGCAGGCGGCCAGCTGACCGGCCGTCCCGGGCGGGTCCACACGGGGGCCGGTCGCACAGGCCGGATCAGAAGAGCAGCATCCACACGCCCAGACCGGTCACGGCCACGTTCACCAGCAGGAACACCATCACCCAGAAGGTGCCCGGCAGTCCGGTGAGCCGCGCCAGCTGGTCGGCGTCGGAGTGCGGCGAAGGGTTGCGCATCCGCTGGGACTGGAGCTCGATGACCGGCCGCACCCCGGCGAAGAGCAGGAACCAGATGAACAGGTAGGCGAAAGCCGCCTGGACGTCCTCCGGCGTGAACCAGCTGACACCGAAGACCAGGGCGCCGGTGAGCACGACAGACAGCGCCCCGTAGAAGTTGCGGATCATCAGCAGCATGGCGGCCAGCACGACGATGCTCAGCCAGAGCAGCGCGGTAATGCGGTCCGACATCAGCATGAGGATGCCGAGCAGCCCGATCACGGTCGGAGCGACGTAACCCGCGAAGACCGTGAGGATCATGCCGATACCCGTCGGCTTGCCCCGGGAGACCGTGACCCCGGACGTGTCCGAGTGCAACCGGATCCCGGTCAGTTGGCGCCCGCTGAGCAGCGCGACGATGGCGTGTCCGCCTTCATGGGCGATCGTGACGACGTTGCGCGCCACCCGCCACGGAGGCCCCAGCAGGACCGCCGCCAAGCCGACCACCGCCGTCGTGACGATGATCCACTGATCCGGGGCGGACTGTGTGGTCAGCACGTCCTGCCACACATCGCCCAAGCTCGTTCCCACCACTGGTCTCCCGAATTCCTGCGTCAACCGGTTCCCGTCACTGAGCCCGTACAACCGGCACCTCGGTGGCCGGGAGGCGCGGAGAACGCGGGCCCTTGCCGAACTTTAGGGCATTTCGGGGGTCACCGTGCCCATCGGGTGATCCGAAAACCCTCACGGCAATGACCCAGATGAACTGGCCAAATGTGGCCGCCACGCTTAAGGTCACCACTGTCAGTTAGTAGTTCACTACTCACAGCAAGGATTTGGCATGAAACGCGTTGCTGCCCTCACCTTCATGACCCTCGTGTCCGGTGCCGCCATCGGCATGGCCGCCTCCCCCGCCTCCGCTGGCGACAAGGGCTACGGCTACTACGACCTCCAGCGCACCGTGGTCGAGCAGGGCCACGGCTACGGCTACTGGGACAAGGGCGACAAGCACGACAAGGGCTACGACTACAAGGACAAGGACAAGGACAAGGGTTACGGCTACTACTAGCCGTCCTCGACGCTTCGTCGAGCATTCCCTTGGGCCCCGGTCACACGCGACCGGGGCCCAAGCATTCGGCTGCCGCGTCAGGCCACCTTGGATTCCACGGTGTGCTTGAGGCGCTCCAGCGTCTGCTCGATCCCGCGGGCGTTCCTGGCCGGAACCCCGGTCAGGACGTAGAAGGCCGCCAGCCCCCGCGAGTAGTCGAAGGTCTCGGTGACGACGGTCCTCCCGCCCGCCAGCTCGGCGAACTCGTACCGCCAGCGGTGCGTGCCGCTGTGCTTCCACGCGATGAGCCGGTTCTCCTCGAACTCCACCACCCGGTTGGTGATCCGGTAGGGAACCCCGAGCATCTTCATGTCCATGCCGAACTCGGCACCCTCCGCCAGCCGCTCCGGGCCGAACACCGCCTCCTGGACGGTTCCCGAACCGTCGAACAGGGCGTGTTGGGACGGTGAGGCGACCAGGTCGAAGATCGTCTTGGCCGGAGCGTCGACAACGATGCTCCGCGCCACCATGTGTTTGGCCATCAAATCCTCCTGAGGGGACCACCGGCTTTAGCCGGTGGGGGAATCAGGTTTCCCGCGTAGCGGGACAAGGGCAGCCGAACCGCCGCTAGGCGGTCCGGCGTCCACCACAGGACACAGCAAGTAGACCTGTGGCGCGTGTATACTGCTCTCGTGTCTGTGACTCGAAAGGTTCGCCGGTTCTCCGGTGGCGTGTACGACCTCGGACTCCACGTCGTGTGGTGTTCGAAGTACCGCCGCCCGGTACTCGGTCCACGCGTGGCACAGCGCCTAGAGGAACTGATCAGGTCCAAGGCGGATGAGCGCGGTTGGCAGATCATCACAGTAGAGGTGATGCCCGACCACGTGCACCTGTTCGTCAAGCACGACCCCAAGGCATCGGCGTCATACGTCGCCAACCAGTTCAAGGGGTACACATCGCGCGTTCTGCGTGAGGAGTTCCCCCACGTGAGGTCGAAGCTCCCCACCCTGTGGTCGTCGTCGTACTTCGCCGCATCCGTGGGAGCCGTAAGCGCTGAAGGGGTGCAGCGGTACATCGACACCCAGTGGGAACGCCCGTGGAAGAAGGGAGACAGTACGTGATCCGCGCGTACAAGTTCCTTCTTCGCCCTACCAAGCGCCAACAGGCATCTCTCACGCAGATGCTGCGCGACCACTGCTCTTTGTACAACGGAGCATTGCAGGAACGCCGCGACGCCTACGCCCACCCTTCGAAGACGAAGATCAAGTACGGTGACCAGTCGCCACAGCTCAAAGAGATCCGCGCGTTTGACCCCGAGCGGCAGGGGCGTTGGTCGTTCTCCTCCCAGCAAGCCACGTTGCGGCGCTTGGACAAGGCCTTTCAGGCGTTCTTCAGGCGGGTCAAGGCTGGTCACAAGCCCGGATATCCCCGGTTTCGTGGAGTGGGCCACTTCGACACGGTGGTCTTTCCCAAGGACGGGGACGGCTGCCGGTGGGACTCCACACCCCAAGATGCGGTGACCCGTGTGCGGTTCCAGGGGGTGGGGCATGTGCGTGTCCACCAGCACCGCCCGGTCAAGGGGAGTGTGAAGACGGTCAGCGTCAAGCGCGAGGGCGGCCGGTGGTTCGTGGTTTTGGCATGCGACCAGGTGCCGGCCCAACCCTTGGAGCCGACCGGGCGTGTGGCCGGTATCGACATGGGTGTGGCCTCCTTCCTCACCACAAGCGAGGGTGAGCACGTTGACAATCCCCGGTTCCTCGCGCGTTCGGCTCAGAAGCTGGCCGGCGCACAGCGCGACCTGTCCGCCTTCCCTAAGCGGGTCAAGGCGCAGAACCGCACGCGTAAGCACCGTGCGGCACAGGCCCGGGTCAGCAGCCTTTACGCGAAGGTGCGGCGCCAACGCGTCGATCACCACCACAAGGTCGCGCTTGACCTCATCCGTTCGTTCGACGCGATCGCACACGAACGCCTGAACATCACGGGTATGGCCACGAAGCCCGCGCCCAAGCCCGACCCCGAACAGCAAGGCGCGTCCCTTCCGAACAACGCCGCCGCTAAGGCCGGGCTGAACAAGAGTATTCAGGATGCGGGTTGGGGGGTGTTCCTGGGAATCCTCGCGCACAAGGCTGAGAGCGCCGGTCGTGAGTTGGTCCCGGTCGACCCCCGCAACACGTCGCGCTGCTGCCCACGCGAATCGTGCGGGCACACCAGTGCGGACAACCGCCCGACACAAGAGAAGTTCCGTTGCGTCCAGTGCGGCTACACAGAGCACGCCGACCGGGTGGGAGCGGTCAACGTTGGTATCAGGGCCGGGCTGGTCCTTCCTGTCCCCTGAGTGGAGAATGCAGGAGCAGCCCGCCGCTTCAGCGGTGGGAGGAGTCACGACCGCATCATGACAGCGCTCGGCAGGCCGTGCGTGCCCGGGAGGGGCTGCACCTGGGCGAAGGGTGGCGCCGGAGCGCCGTCCGATCCACCGATCTCCCGGTTTACTCCCGGACCCCGTGCCGCTCCACCCCCGCCAGCGCACCGTCCGCTGACACGTGCACTACCCAGAACGAACCCTTGCGCAGGCCGCGCTGCTGCGACAGCGGGGCACCCAACCGGACCAGCGCCTCGGTCATCAGGTGCGGCACCAATTCCCCATGCGTGCACACCACGGTGGGCCGCCCCTCCTTCAGGATCTCCACGAAGGCCTCTTGGGCCTCCGCCACGTCGTACCCCCGGCCCTGGCGCCCCACAGTGATGGCGCGTTCGGTGCGCATCTCCACGCCGCACTCGACCGTGTACGGAAGCAGGGACTCCGTACAGCGCGCGGCGGCCGAGGAGATCGCCCCGGGCTCCCCGTAGGCCGCCAGCACCCGCGGCAGGGCCAGCGCGTCGGCCCGGCCGGTCTCGTCGAGCGGGCGCAGCAGGTCGCTGCCGGTCCACGCCCGCTTCTCCCCCGCGGACAGGTGCCGCAACAGGACGATCGGGAAAGTCTCAGCGGGACCGGCGCGGAAGTTGTCCAGGACCTGGACGTCGTGATCGTAGGTGAGCCGTTGACGGGCCTCCTCGACGGCGACCCACTCCACGGTCTCCACTTCCTCATTGGGCTCGTAGTCGATGTCCCCGCCCGGCCGCGACGGGGTGGCCGCCCACCACTCGACCTGCTTGGGCCAGCCCTCCTTGAGGTAGCGCTGCGGGGGGAGGCGGCGTCCCAGCACGGGGGTCAGGCCGGTTTCCTCCTCCACCTCGCGTACCGCGCCGATGATGGGGTGCTCGCCGTTCTTGAGCTTGCCCTTGGGCAGTGTCCAGTCGCCCCGGTCGGGGCGCCGGATGAGGACGACCTCCCGCTCCTCGGGGGAACCGCGCCACAGCACGGCCCCTCCCGCCCGGATCGGCTCCAAGTATCCGCCCACCGCGGTGTCCCGCGGCGGGAAGGCGCTGGTCACTCGGATACCGGAGCCACCAGCTCCGGCTCCGGGCTCGTGGGCAGTCACGCGTCCACCACCCTCAGGTGCCGGTCGCCGCGCAGGGCGTCCTGGAGGTCGACCAGCGGTTGCCCCTCCCCGTCGCGGGTGACCCGCGTCCAGGTGCCGGCGGGCTCGAGCCGCCAGGAGGAGGTGTTGTCGGACATCGCCAAGTCCATGATGCCCACCAGGCGACGGCACTGCTCGGGGTCCGAGACGCGGACCAGCGCCTCCACTCGCCGGTCGAGGTTGCGGGGCATCAGGTCGGCGCTGCCGATCCACACCTTGGGCCGCCAGCCGTCGGCGAAGACGAACAGCCGCGAGTGTTCCAGGAACCGGCCGAGGATGCTGCGCACCCGGATGTTGTCGGACAGTCCCGGGACTCCCGCGCGCAGGACGCAGCTGCCGCGCACCCACAGGTCGACGCTGACCCCGGCCTGCGAAGCCCGGTACAGGGCATCGATGATCTCTTCGTCGACCAGGGAGTTCACCTTGATGCGGATGTGCGCGGGCTCCCCCCTGAGGCTGTTCTCGATCTCGGTGCCGATCTGCTGCATCAGCTCCTGCCGCAGGGCTGCGGGGGCGACCAAGAGCCTGCGGTAGTGCTTCTTGCGGGAGAAACCGGTGAGGCTGTTGAAGAGGTCGCTGACGTCCTCCCCCACGTCCGCCGCGGCGCTGAAGAGCCCGAGGTCCTCGTACACGCGCGCGGTGGTCGGGTTGTAATTGCCGGTGCCCACGTGGCAGTAGCGGCGCAGCAGCCCGTCGTCGTCCTGGCGGATGACCATGGAGAGCTTGCAGTGGGTCTTGAGGCCGACCACCCCGTAGACCACGTGGCAGCCCGCACGTTCGAGTTTGCGGGCCCACTGGATGTTGTTCTGCTCGTCGAAGCGGGCCTTCACCTCGACCAGGACCACGACCTCCTTTCCCTCGCGGGCCGCCTCGATGAGCGATTCGACGATGGGCGAGTCCCCGCTGGTGCGGTAGAGGGTCTGTTTGATCGCCACCACCTTGGGGTCCGTGGCGGCCAGGGTCAGGAACCGTTCGGTGGTGGTGGCGAAGGACTCGTAGGGGTGGTGGACCAGGACGTCGCGTTCTCGGATCGCCTCGAACAGGTCGCCGGAGGTGAGCGCCCTCGGCTCGACCGGGACCATGGGCGGATAACTCAGGTCGGGGCGGTCGGTCTCGGCGATCTGGGCGAGCCCGGCCAGGTTGAGCGGCCCGGGCACCCGGTAGATCTCCTCTTCCTCGGCGCCGAGCTCCTCCCGGAGGATCGACAGCACCTCTTCGCTGATGGTCTGCTCGACCTCCAGGCGCACGAGGGGTCCGAAACGCCGGCGCAGGAGCTCGTTCTCCAGGGACTGGACCAGGTCGTCGGTCTCGTCCTCGTCGACCTCGAGGTCGGCGTTGCGGGTGACCCGGAAGGCGTGGTGCTCGACCACCTGTACGCCCTCGAAGAGCTGCGGCAGGTGCGCGGCGATGATGTCCTCGACCGGGACGAAGCGGCCGCTTCCCTGAGCGCTCGGTTCGAAGAACCGGGGAAGCGCGCTGGGCACCTTGACCCTGGCGAACATGCGGCGCTCGTCGCGCGGGTCCCGCACCGTGACGGCCAGGTTGAGCGACCGCCCGGAGATGTACGGGAACGGGTGGGCCGAGTCGACCGCGAACGGTGTCACCAGCGGGTAGATGGAACGGCGGAACTGGCCGTGAAGGTACTCGCGTTCCTCGGTGTCCAGTTCGTTCCACCGGACGATGCGGATACCCTCCGCCGCGAGGGCCGGGGCGACGCTCTGCTCGAAGCAGGCCGACTGGCGGAGCATCAGCTCGTGCGTGAACAGGGAGACACGTTCGAGGAGGTCGCGCGGGTGGTGTCCGCTGGCCGAGGGAACGGACAGACCTGTAGCCAAGCGGCGTTTGAGTCCGGCGACCCGGACCATGAAGAACTCGTCCAGGTTGTTGGAGAAGATCGCGAGGAACCGGGTCCGCTCGAGCAGCGGTATCTCCTCGTCCTCAGCGAGTTCGAGGACCCGCTGGTTGAACCGGAGCCATCCCTCCTCCCGGTCCATGAACCTGTCCGCGGGCAGTTCCTCGGCGGGCGGTTCAAGGACGGGTGGTTCCTCGACGCGCGGTTCCGGGGCCGCGCGTACCTCTGGTGTTGGTGCTGAATCCGTGCTCACAGCTGGCAGACTCCCCCTTGTTCATGACCACAAGGTGACAAGCCGATGAGGTGGAAATGACCGGAATGCGACCGCTATAGAGCAGGTCTACCCACCTGTCCGTGAACCTCGGCAGACGGTCGGCAAGTTTTCGCTCTTGAACGCGCCAATGCGCGCTCCGCGCCACCGGGGGTCACTACTGGGCGATGCCGAGCTGCAGGTCGGGCGGCAGGATGAGGACGAACATCACCACGCGCATGGAGACGTTGAGCCACGTGTTCCGGAAGCACGCCCACAAGTAGCCGTAGAGAAGGCTCGCGGTCGTGTACGTGAGCAGCGCCAGGCCCGTGTCGTGTACGAGGTCGTGGCCGGGCAGCTGCGAGACGGCGTCGTAGGGCTGGATGATCGCATAGGTCAGCCCGAACACCACCGAAGTGGCGGCGATTCCGCCCCAGCGGCCCATGAGCAGCTCCAGCCGCGTCTGCATCATGCCCCGAAAGAAGATCTCCTCGCACAGGGCGATCACGGTGAAGGCGAGCACCATGCCGTACAGGGTCAGAGAGGCTTCGGGAAGCCCGATGTGCGGCACGAGCAGGTAGGCGATCAGCCCGAGTGCGGCTCCCACGGGGATCAGGCCGGTCCAGCGCCAGGGTTCGGACACCTTCAGCGCGATGGACGGCATGGCCGTGCCCTTGCCGTCGACGGTGAGTCCGGAGCGGTCCATGACCAGCAGCGGGATGGCGAAGAGGAACAGCAGCCGGGAGACGAGCGACACTGACATCGCAAGGTCGGCGGTGGTCCCGGTCTCGGCGCCGAAGAAGTCGAAGATCGTGGACAGCACCACCATCGACCCGCCGAAACAGACCAGCAGGAGGGCCATCCAGCCGAGTTCCCGGTTGACTGGATGGCCGTCCATGGCGGCGACGATCCGGCGGTCGAGCTCCTGGCGGCGGCCGAACGCCTGGACGATCCCCCAGGCCATCACACCGCCGATCAGCATGGGAAGCCAGGAGACCAGCAGCAGGATCGCCGAATCACCGAAGACGTCCGCCCGCAGAACGGGATGGGCGAGTAGCGCCCCCACGATCAGGACCGCGGCGAAGGCGACCGCCGTGGCGAGCCCCCATCTTCGCACCATGGTCACAAGAGTCCCCCCTGCCTCAGAACACACATTCTGCCCCAGGGGAAACTAAAAGCGACCTAATGACTACGGTATGTTGCAAGGCAAGTCTCTTCGCCGCGACGCCCCGCACAAGCCCGCACAAAGGGGAGGGCGCCGGTCGGATCACCGCGGTGATCCGACCGGCGCCCTCGGGGCCCGCGCGGGCAGGCCCTACTGGCCGTTCTCCAGGACCGACTTGAGGAAGGACTTGGTCCGGTCCTCCTGGGGGTCACCGAAGATCTGGTCAGGGTGCCCGGCTTCGGCGATCTGGCCCTGGTCGAACATCAGGACGCGGTGGGACACGTCCCGGGCGAAGCCCATCTCGTGGGTCACGCAGAGCATCGTGATGTCGGTGGTCTCGGCCACCTCGCGCAGCACGTCGAGAACGCCGGCGACCAGCTCGGGGTCGAGGGCCGACGTGACCTCGTCCAGGAGCAGGATCTCCGGCCGCATCGCCAGCGCACGGGCGATCGCCACCCGCTGCTGCTGACCGCCGGACAGCTGGGTCGGGTGGGCGTCGATCTTGTCACCCAGACCCACCAGGTCCAGCAGCTCCTCCGCCCGGGCGCTGGCCTCGTCCTTGCTCAGGCCCAGGACGTTGACCGGCGCCTCCATGATGTTCTTCCGCACCGACATGTTCGGGAACAGGTTGAACTGCTGGAACACCATGCCGATGCTCTTGCGGCGCTGCCGCAGGTAGCTCTCACTGGCCGGAGTCAGCCCCGAGCCTTTGGGCATGTGGCTGAACGGCTCGCCACCGATCCAGATGTGCCCTTCGGTGATCTTCTCCAGCGTCATCAGCAGCCGGAGGATCGTGGTCTTTCCGGAACCGCTCGGGCCAATGAGGGTGACGCGCTCACCGGACTCGACGTTGAAGTCGAGGTGGTCGAGCACGGTGAGGTCCCCGAACCGCTTGACCACCTTGTCGAACACGATCAGCGGCTGGCCCGCCTCGGCTCCGGCCTGGCCCTCCGAGCCCGGTTGTGTCGTGTTCTCGGGGGTATCAGACGGCGGCATAGCGTCGCTCCAATCGTCGGATCAGAATGGCGGACGGAATACTCACCAAAAGGAACAGGAATCCGACCATGGTAAAGGCTTCCACGATACGGAAGCTAGCACTACCGACCCGCTGTGCCTCAGTCAGCAGCTCAGCCACGCCGATGGCGATCAGCAGGGGCGTGTCCTTGAACATCGCGATGAGGTAGTTGCCCAGCGCCGGAATGACCTTCCGAATCGCCTGCGGGAGCACGATGGCGCCCCACGTCCTGCTGGTCGGCAGGCTCAGCGCGCGTGCGGCCTCCCACTGCCCCTTGGCGACGCCCTCGATGCCCGAGCGGTACACCTCTGCCGTGTAGGCCGCGTAGTGCACACCAAGGACCAGGACACCGACAGTGAAACCGGAGACGTTGGCCGGGGCCAGCAGGAACACGAACACCAGCTGGATCAGGAGCGGTGTCGTCCGGATGAACTCCATCACGAAGTGCACGAGCGACCCGACGACGGGGATCCTGCGGATGATCGCGATGCCGAGCCCCAGGGACAGGGCGATCAGGTAACCGAGGACGGTGACCTGGACCGTGACCCACAGTCCGGAGAGCAGGTCGGGCATGACCTCGCCGGTGAACTCGAAGTCCCAGATGCTGTTGATGAACTCCCAAGCGCCGTTGGACTCGTTCACTTGGCCACCCCCACCTTCGTGCCCACCGACGGGGGCCGCAGGAGTGCCAGGACTCCGCCACCGCCGGGCGGAACCCTGCCCAGCTTGCGGTTGGCACGCCGTTCAAGCAGTCGCATGCCGAAGATCAGCACCTGCGCGATCAGGTAGTAGAAGATGAAGGCGCCCAGGAAGGCGAACACCGTCTCACCGGACGCGTCGCGCATCTGCCGCGCCGCGGCGGTCAGGTCGACGACTCCGATCAGGTAGACCACGGCCGTGGCCTTCATGAGCTCGATGATGAGGTTGCCGAACGTGGGCAGCATCTGTGCCCAGGCCTGGGGGACGACGACCAGTCGCATGCGCTGGACCCACGACAGGTTCAGGGCGATGGTCGCCTCGATCTGCGCCTTGGGCACCGCGTTGATCGAGGAGCGCACCACCTCGGCACCGTAGGCGCCCACGTTGATGCCCAGTGCCAGGACGGCGGCGAACCACCCGTCCAACTGGAAGCCGGTCGCCACCGGGAGGGCGAAGGCCATCCAGAACATCAGAACCAGGGCCGCGATCCCCCGGAAGACCTCCACATAGACCGTGGCGACCGCCCGCGGCAGCCAGTGCCGCATGGTGCCCATGATCCCGAAGAACATGGCCAGGACGAACGCCAGCGCACTGCCCAGCAGGGTGAGCTGGATGGTGATCAGGGCCCCGTCGAGGTAGCGCTCCCTCTGGTTGTAGAGGAATTCAAGCCATTCCACGAGGGATCAGCCCTCGCAGAGTTCTTCGGTCGGTGTGCCGTCGGGGAGGTCGTCCTCGGTGAAGCCCCACTCTTCACCCAGTTCCAGCAGGCGGCCGCTCTCCGTGAACTCGGCGATGACGCGGTTCATCTCCTCGAGCAGTTCCTCGTCCTCCTGACGGACGCAGAGCCCGCCCCAACCGCGCTCTTCGAAACCGTCCACGACGGGGAAGAACGGCTCGGTGACGGTGTACTCGCCCTCCAGGTCGCGCTCGATCAGAAGGTAGGTGTGGGACACCGCCAGCATGGAGACCGCGTCGACACGGCCCGCCTCCAGCAGCTCGAAAGCGGTGGTCTGGTCCGGGATGAGCTCCATCTGGCCGTCGGGGACCCCGAAGTACTCGGCGTAGTCCTGCTCGACCGAAGCGTTGAGGACCGCGACCGTGAGGTCCGGGTTGTCGACGAACGACTCGAAGTGCTCGATGCCGTGCGGGTTGCCCTCCTCCACGAGGAACGCCTCGGGCGTGATCGCGGTGGGCTCGGTGAAGGCCACCTCGCCACAGCGGTCCGGTGTGATGAAGACACCGGCGGCGATGACGTCGTACTGGTTGGCCTGCAGCCCCGGGATCAGACCGTCCCACGACGTGGAGGCCGCCTGGATCTCGGGGATGCCCAGTTCCTCGAAGACGGCTGCCGCGACGGCCGGGGACTGCCCGGCCGGCTCACCGGCGTCGTCGATGAAGCCGAAGGGGACCTCGTTGGCGAGGGCGACCGACACGAACCCCTGCTCACGCAGGCGCTCGAGGGTGTTGCCGCCGTTCTCGCCGTTACCGGACTCGTCGACCCGGCTGCAAGCCGCGAGACCAGCTGCTGCCGCACCGGCCCCTGCCAGACGGAAGGCGTCTCGGCGTGCCCAGGTTCCTCGTCGGCGCGCTGGTACCTGCTTCTTCACGACTGCTCCTCGAAAACTCGCAAGAGCGGTGCCGTCGCCCGAAGGACTGAGCGAGGGCGCCGCGTATTCGGATGGTGGAATCGCCTCGTGCGGGCAGATCCGCGGTGCGGTACCGCGTCCGTGGCCGCCCCCGGGTGCACGGGACGGCGGCTCTGGTACGGGGTGTCTCTCCCCGGGCCCGCCGTGCCGTAACTACACATGTTTAGTCCGTTATGCACTGGTTATGAGCTGTGACTCATCGGGTGACCGGGCAGTGAACCCCCTCCGAGCTGGTCACCTGTGCGGGGTGACTTTGGGTCTCTATTCCCGTCACCCAGGGGTCCCACCGTCGACATACGCGTGGGCGGGGCCCGAAACCCGGACCCCGCCCACGTAGGAGTGCGCAACGCTCCACGCCCTAGGCGTTCGCGTCCTCCTCGACGACCAGCGGGTAGACGCCGTTCTCGTCGTGGACCTCGCGCCCGGTGACGGGCGGGTTGAAGACGCAGAGCACGCGGAAGTCCGTCTTGGGACGGACCGTGTGCTTCTCGTGGCCGTTGAGCAGGTACAGGGTGCCCGGGGTGATGATGTGCTTCTCCCCGGTCTCCTCGTTGGTCAGCTCGGCCTCGCCCTCGATGCAGTGCACGAGTTCGATGTGGTTGGCGTACCAGAACGTCGACTCCGTGCCCGCGTACAGGACGGTCTCGTGGAAGGAGAAGCCGACCTTCTCCCGAGCCAGCACGATCCGACGACTGCGCCAGTTCTCCTGCTGGATGTCGTCCTCGGTGTCGCTGATCTCGTCCAGGCTGCGAACGATCACTTCTGTCTCCTTAACGCTCTGGTGCGCGCTGAGTGCGCTGGTCATACACGGTACGGGGCCGGTCAGCGCCCCGGGTAGGGACACCGGCCGACCCCGGTACCGAAAAGGTGAGGCTTGCCAACCGGAATCTACCGGCTCGGCGTGCTGCCGCTTAGGCGGGCTGCGCGACCTTGACGGCGGCGCGGGCGCTGTCGGCCATGATGTCCAGGCCAGCGGTCAGCTCCTCGTCCGTCGCGGTGAGCGGCGGCAGGAGCTTGGCGACCTCGTCCTCCGGACCGGAGGTCTCGAGGAGCAGGCCTCGGTCGAAGCACTCCGCGGCGAGCTTATTGGCGATGTCGCCCTCGGCGTCGAAGGCCAGGCCGCGGGCCAGACCGCGGCCGCGCACGTGCGCCCCGAAGTCGGCGTGCTCCGCGGCCATCTCGGCGAGACGGGCCTCGACCAGTTCGCCCTTGGCCTTGGTGGCCTCGGAGAAGGCGTCGTCGCTCCAGAAGCGGCGCAGCGCCTCGCTACCGGTGACCATGGCGGGGTTGAAGCCGCGGAAGGTGCCGTTGTGCTCGCCCGGCTCCCACACGTCCAGCTCGCGCTTGAACAGCGTGAGCGCCATCGGCAGGCCGTAGCCGCTGATGGACTTGGACAGGGTGACGATGTCCGGCGTGATCCCGGCCTCTTCGAAGCTGAAGAACTTGCCGGTGCGGCCGCAGCCCATCTGGATGTCGTCCAGGATCAGCAGGATCCCGTACTCCTTGCAGAGTTCGGAGAGCCCGCGGAGCCACTCGGCGCTGGCGGCGTTGATGCCGCCCTCGCCCTGTACGGCCTCGACGATGACGGCGGCCGGGGCGTCCAGACCGCTGCCGCTGTCCTCCAGGAGGGTGCGCAGCCACAGGAAGTCCGGGGTCTGGCCGTCGAGGTAGTTGTCGAACGGCATGGTCGCCACGTGGTCGAGCGGCACACCGGCGCCGCCGCGCTTCATGGAGTTACCCGTGACGGCCAGGGCGCCCAGGGTCATCCCGTGGAAACCGTTGGTGAAGTTGATGATGGTCTGGCGGCCGGTCACCTTACGGGCGAGCTTGAGCGCGGCCTCGACCGCGTTGTTGCCGGCCGGGCCGGGGAACTGGATCTTGTAGTCCAAGTTCCTCGGTTTGAGGATGATCTCCTCGAAGGTTTTCAGGAACTCGCGTTTGGTGGCGCTATAGGCGTCGAGGCTGTGAACGATCCCGTCGTTCGTCAGGTACTCGATGAGCGGCGTCTTCAGCGCGGGGTTGTTGTGACCGTAGTTGAGCGATCCGGCTCCGGCGAAGAAGTCCAGGTAGGGCTTGCCCGACTCGTCGTAGACGTGGCTTCCGACAGCCTTGTCGAAGACGACCGGCCAGTTCCGGCAGTATCCGCGGACTTCGGACTCGAGGCGCTGGAAGGTCTCCATCGTGATGTTCCTTGGTTCCTTTCCCCAACTTCGTGGGCTCATGGCTTAGACGAGGGGTGGGTCAGGATCGCGTTTCGATCCGGTGCGGATGGTCAGTCGTCGGTGTCGGTCGCGTTCGAGCCGAAGGGCCCGATGCGGACGAGGTCTTCGGGTTCGTGAGGCTCATCGCCCTCCTTCGGGAAGTGCTCCACGCCGAAGAGCGGGCTCCAGACGGCCTCGGTGTCCCTGCCCCGCGCGAAAGACGCGAAGAGGGCCCGTGAGGCCTCGTTGTCGGGAGTGACGGTCGCTTCGAGGTACTGGAGACCCTGCTCGGCGATGCTGTCGCCGATGAAGTCGAGCATCCGGCGGGCGAGACGCTGACCCCGGTACGCGGAGTCGACGGCCACCTGCCAGAGGAAGTACGTGTCCGGGCTGTCGGGACGGACGTAACCGGTGACGTAGGCCGCCACCCGGCCGTCGGTGTCCCGCGCCACGACGCTGGTCGCGGCGAAGTCCCGGCACCAGAGCGTGTAGGCGTACGGGGAGTTGACATCCATCCCCGTCCCGCCGGCCAACCGCCACATGTGTGGCCCGTCCTCCGGGGAGGGGTGCGTCAGGCGCACGCCCTCACGGCCCGCGGCCTCTGCGGTCTTGGAGCCCATTGCCCCGCCTTCAGTTCGGTCGCGTGCTTGGAGGTTCGTTCGTAGATGTGGCACGTCGATCGAACTTAGCGAACGAAGGTCAATGACTTTTCAAGGAGATTCCGCGCAGATGTTTAAGTGGTTTCAGATCGGGTAGGGCTCGTCTATTTAGCAGCTTGATTCCGCCTCGATCAGCCTACCCAAGTGACGCGCGGTAGCGGCCAATCGGCCTGCTCACACCCCGCCCATCAGGAGGTTCGGCCCTCTAGCACCCCTCCCCGCGGACCCGCGTCGCCCAGGGTGAGGGCGGGCCCGCGCACCGGCCTCCAACAGCCGTCAGGGTCAAACATAGAGCCTGAACGGGCAATATTAAGCGTGCGTTAAGTCACACCAATTCGGTGGAAAGCTCGCGACATAACGTCCACCCGGGACTGCAGCGCACGTCACACGGCATGCCGGGCGCCCCTCGCAGCCACCTGTACGCAGGAAAATCGCTCGGCCACGGAGCGGTACGCCAGCTGCCGCCCCCTGCCCGCCCACGTCGCCTGACGGCCGAGTGGGGACACACGGGCCCCATCACCGCCGAACGTCCTTGATGAATCGCCGAGTTTCTACCAGACTCTGTGTAGTACGACCTCATGTAGTACTACAATTGGTCGCATCGCCTCGCCGCAGCCCACGCGGGTCCGACGCCCCGGGACGGCAGCGCGGCCACGCACTTCGCTGAACCCACCGTGGAGCCACGGCGGGAAACACCGACAAGGGATCGGAGGCACCTGTGAACCGCCTGTACCACGACAGCGAGGACTGGGTCGAGCAGGGGAACTGCCGCTCGTACGACCCCGAGATCTTCTTCCCGGTGAGCAGCACCGGGATCGGCCGCACCGACACCGAGCAGGCCCTCGCCGTCTGCCGCAGCTGTACTGTTCGCCCAGAATGCCTGCGGTGGGCGCTCCGCGCCGGTGAAGCTCATGGAGTCTGGGGCGGAACCACCCCCGAACAGCGCCGATACATGCGCCGCGAGCTGGCACCGGCGGTCTAGGGCGTGTTCGGTGGATGCTGCCCGTCGCGAGCGGCGCATCCAGTGGTGCTGGCACAAGGCCGAAGAAGGAGTTCCCCTACTGTGCACTGCCTCGCAAGCTCGGCAGCATCGCACAGCGGGGGCCCGCCCGGGTTCGGCTGTCGACTGAGAGATGCGCAGTGACAGTGCCGCTGGGGCGACGCGCAGCAGGGTATGTGTCCGCCGAACATGCCCTAGGTACCGACCGCCTAGGCGCCGAAAGGTCGAGGTGCCGAACGAGCCGCCGGGCGCGCGAAGGACCGCGTCCGGCGGCTCTCTTCTGTCCCAGACCTCCGCCCCAGACCGCTGCCCCCAAACCTCCACTCCAGGTTTCCGCCCACCCACGATTGCGCCGATTCCGGCCCCAGGTCCCGAGAGCGGGGGAGCACAACCTCACGTTGAGGGGTCTTGCGGCACCGAAAGGCACGGCCTAGGTTCACTAACGTGCGACCCGCTCACGGCATACTCCGCCTCAACCGCACGGCGATCCTCGCCGCTGCGGCCACGGGGCTTGCCTGGGTGGGACACAACCTCTGGGCCGAAGCCCCCGCCGGGGCCGGAGGGTTCCTCCTGGCCACGGCGTTCCTCTTCGGCCTCCTGTGGCGGTTCACGCGGATCATGCGGAGCTTCGGCGAGATCTTCGCCGTCATGGCCCTCGCACAGGTCGCCCTGCACCTGATCCTCCAAGGGACGGCGGGGCCCGCTCACGTGGCCCTCGACCCCGGAGCCGACCACACCGGGCACGGACTACTCGCGCACACCCTCGGTTTCGCGCCGGGGATGCTGTTCGCACACTTGTGGGCGGCCCTACTCGCCGCCGCTCTGCTGGCCTACGGCGAGAACGCCCTCTGGTCCCTGGCCACAGCCGTCTCCCGGGCGATGCCACACCTGCTGCGCGTACCCGACCTCACGTTCGGCGTCCCCGGTCGGGCGCTCACCGCGCCCCGGCCCACGGCGCCCACTCCCCCCGTGCCGTCGGCGCACGGTCCCCGCGGGCCTCCCGGTTCGTCCGCGCTCCGCCTCTGACCTGATCGAGGCGGGCTCTGTCGAAGACACCCGGCAAGCACGGCCAGAACCCGTGCCTTCCGGGTGCGAACCGTACGTGATCGGCCTGAGAGAAGACCATGAGAAAATCCCGCACCGCAGCCCTGATCGTCCCCTTCGCCGCGGCCGGCCTGCTGCTGGCACCCTCGCCCGCGCTCGCCCACGACGTCCTCATCGATTCCGACCCCGAGGACGGCGCCACTCTCGACGCCCTTCCCGAAGAGGTCGTCCTGACCTTCAACAACAACCCGCTGGAGACCGGTGAGGGCAACGCCATCGTCGTGACCGGTCCCGACGGAGAGACCACCTACGAGGACGGCGGCCTGGACTTCGACGGACCCGACGTTTCCGTCGGCCTGGCCCCGTTGGACGAGGAGGGCGAGTACAGCATCGGCTACCGCGTCGTCTCCTCGGACGGCCACCCCATCCAGGACACCCTCACCTTCACGGTGACCGAGGAGGCCGTCGCGGAAGCCGCGCCGGACGAGGAGGAGGAAGCGGACGAGGAGGAAGCCGCCGAGGACGAGGCGGCGGAGGAGGAGTCCATCGACGAGTCCCCCGCCTCCGCTGAGGACACGGCCGCCGACGAGGCCGGCACCTCTCCGATCATGGTCCTGGCCGGCGTCATCGCCGCGATCGCGGCCATCGGCGCGGTCGTCCTCGTCATCGTGCGCATGCGCAACCGCCCCGGAGCGCCCTCGGGAGAGGGTTCGGGGCAGTAGTAGTGGCCCGGAAGTAACCCGAACAAGCGGTCACCGAAGGCTGAGGGCCCGCACGCGTGGAGCGTGCGGGCCCTCAGCGGTTGATCCGGGGACGGCCTACCTGCGGCGGGCGAGCAGGATGCTGATGTTGTCCTTGCCGCCCGCTTCCATGGCGGCCTGCCACAGGGCGTGCACGGCGGCCTCGTCGCTGCCGGCCTCGGCGATCATCCGTTCCATCTCATCGGGCATCACCAGGTCCGACAGGCCGTCACTGCACATGAGCCAGGCGCTGGGGTCGGCGGCCTCGTCACGGCCCACGTGCGGGACCATCGAACCACCCGAACTGCCGCCCAGGGACTGGGTGATGAAGTTGGTGGTGACGGGGCGGCCGTCCTCGGAGGGAGGAAGCGCAGGGGAGTCGTCTTCGGAGAGCTGGCGCAGGTGGCGCCCCTCCAAGCGGTAGGTACGGGAGTCTCCGACGTTGAACCAGAAGTTGCCGTCGCTGTTGAGCAGGACCCCCGCGACCGTGGTCCCCATGCCGGAGAACTCGGTGTGCTGCAGTGCGTGGTCCTTGATCTCCTCGTCGACGTTGGAGAGCAACTGGGCGATCTCCTCCGGTCCGTTGAGGCGCGGCCCCATCTCGGCCATGCGGTGCACCGCGTGCTCGGAGGCGATCTCCCCCGCTGCCTGACCGCCGATCCCGTCCGCGACCGCGAGGATCACCGGCTCGCTCACCGGCAGCACACAGCGGACCGGGGAGGTCATGTTCGCGCTGGCGACGGTGAGTGCACCCATAACCACGGAATCCTCGTTGGCGGGGCGGATAGCGCCCCGGTGCGTGAGGGCCGTGACAATGACTTCCCCACCAGCGACACCCATACGCCATTCCTCCCGTTTCGTCGGCCGTGGCCGGTTGCCCGGCGTCCGGCGCCGGACCTTGATCGAGTCCCGTTCAACGTCTGGATTCTGTAACCGTACCGAGCCATCGCCGGAGTCGGTCAAAATCCGCGTACATCATGGCGGAAAACACCCGGATATGCAGTTCCCGCACCGGTTTTCGACGCCGAAAGTGTTGTGTCGGTTGAGCCAGGGACGTGTGTTGTGTCGGCGTCCGGTACCGATCCGACAGTAGCGGTGCTGGAACCCGGCCAACAGGGCCTATCGCCAGGTTCGGCGAACCCGCAGCCCAGCGGGTCTCCAAAGCGGAGCCGCTGAGTCCCGCACAGTGGTTCGGTATGCGCATCCGGACGCACTGAGGGCTCCAGCACACGTTGTCGCCGCACCCCTGGTCTGGCAGAATGGGGTTCGTTGGGTGTCTAAGACGCAGACACACACGGCCCGCGCCGCGCGCTCCTCACAAGTAGGTACGCCCGGTGGCTCGAAACTCCCTCGACGGTCGTTTGGTGTGGTCCTCTGTGCGTCGAACCCTTCTTCCCCCCTCCCCGGTATCCGCTGGCCCCGCGCCCTCCGAGCGCACGGATCCCAGTGCTGCCCGGCGCCCGCCCCCTCCGCAACGCCCTGAGCCTCCAGGGCCCGGTCCCGCGGCCCCCGGCGCCGTTCCCTGAGCAGCACGTCCCACCGCAAGAGAGTCATGCTCGGGAGGGTTCCGATTCCCCGCTCCGGAGTCCCCCCGGGCCCATCCACAACGGACACCGCGGCGGTGTCCAAGGAGTTCAGCCCAGTGAAGATCGCTATGGTCGCCGAACACGCCAACCCCCTCCCCGCCCACCGGGGCGAACCCGCCTGCCCCGCGAGCCTGCACGTGTGCGCTCTGTCCCGGCAGCTCGCCAAGCGCGGTCACAAGGTCACCGTCTATGTGCGCCGGAGTGATCCCGAACAGCCGGACGGCCGTACCCGCATGGCGCGCGGCGTCTCCGTCGCCTATCTGGACGCCGGCCCCGCCCAGCCGCTCGGTGACGGCGAGCAGGCCGAGCACACCGGGGCCTTCGGGACCGCACTCGCCGCCGTCCTCGACGAGGAGACCCCCGACGTCCTGCACGCCATCGGCTGGACCAGCGGTCTGGCCGCACTGCACGCACAGGCGCACAGCGAGAAGGACCAGAGCGAGACCCCGATCGTCCAGACCTTCCACTCGCTCAACGCCAGCGAACAGCGCTCCGGCCTCACCCACCGGCCGGACCGCGCCCGGATGGAGTCGATCCTCGCATCCCGTGCCGACCACGTCCTGGTCAACTCCACCGACCAGCAGGGCGAACTGGCCCACCTCGGCGTGCCCCGCCACCACGTGAGCGTCGTGCCCTTCGGCGTGGACCCCGACCACTTCAGCGTCGAGGGCAGCGCTTCGGCGGAGCCTTGGCAGACGCGCCGCGAAGAGCGGCCCCGGCTGGTCTCGGTCACCTCCCTGACCGAGACCGGGGGCGCCGAACGCCTCGTCGAAGCGATGACCCGTCTGCCCGAGGCGGAGCTGCTGCTCGTCTCCACCGCGGACGACCAGGACGTGGCCCTGGACGGGAACGCCCAGCGGATCGAGCTGCTGGCCAAGGAGGCCGGGGTCAACGACCGCGTGCACCTGACCGGACCGGTGGAGCGCAAGGAACTCCCCCGCCTGCTGCGCTCGGCCGACGTCTACGTATCCGCCGCGTCCTACGACCCCTACGGCGGCGCCGTGCTGGAGGCCATGGCCTGCGGGCTACCCGTGGTCGCCACCGCCACCGGAGCGGTCCCCGAGGCCGTTCTGCACCGCACCAGCGGCGTCCTCATGCGGTTCGGCCGCCCTGAGGAGGTCGCCCGCTCCGTGCGCGCGGTCCTGAACACGCCCACCATGAGCACCGCCTACGGCATCGCCGCAGTGGACCGCGCGCGCTCGCGGTTCACCTGGCAGCGCATCGCCGTCGAGACCGAGATCGCCTACGAGCGCTCCCGGCCGCAGCAGAGCGAGCGCGACGAGCCCGACGAGGACGAGGCGGACCTGCTCCTGTCCGGATCGATCAACTGAGCGATTCCACCCCGACGATGACGTTCGAACACCAGGGACTGCTCTTTCGCCGCGAGAGACGGTTCCACGAAGTGGCACGGGAGCGGCTGCGGGCCGCCGTACGCGAAAACGCGCACGTCGTGCTCGCCGTCGCCGACCCGTCCGCGCTCGTCAGCGGGCTCACACCGTACGAGCGCGGACGGGTGGTCGTCACGGACAGGGACAACCTCTACGAGGCGCCGGGGCGTGCCCTGGCGGCCCTGCACCGGATGGCCCTGGCCCACAACCCCGTCCCGGTCGAGGTGATCGCCGAACCGCCGCTGGCCGAAGGCGACCGCGACCCGGGCACCGGGGGCAGCGCCGACGGCGCGGGGGGCACCGCCGACTCCGCGATGGAACTCCGCGAGTGGCACCGGTGGGAGTCGGTTCTGAGCACCGCGCTGGCACCGATGCGCATGCGGCTGCTGTGCGTCCACGACGAGCTCGCCCTCAGCCCGGGCGCCCGCTCAGCCGTCCGCGCAACGCACCCGGAGCTCGTGGAATCCGGCGGTGCGCGCCCCAACCCGGCCTACCGCGGGAGCGCCGCCTTCGGTACCCGCCCCCGCTCGCCGGAGCCGCTCCCAGTGGACGGCCCCGTGCACCGCCTGGAGATCGGCCAGTCCCTGCCCCGGCTGCGCGGTGACCTCACCGCTCTCGGCGACTCCCTCGGCGTGGAACCGGACCGGCTGGACAGCCTGGTCGTGGCGGTGAACGAACTCGCCGCCAACGTGATCGAACACGGAGCCGGGAAGGGTACCCTGCGCGTGTGGCGCTCGGTGGACCGGTGGGTGTGCGACGTCTTCGACGAACGGGGCGGCCTCATCGACCCGTTGGCCGGGTACCGACCGGCCGACAACCTCCGCACCCGCGGCTACGGCCTGTGGATCACGCGGCAGACCTGCGACTACATGGAGATCTGCGGCGACAGCGCGGGGTCCCTGGTACGGCTGCACTTCGTCGACGGCCGGACAGGCGACAGCCCGGCATCCGACAGCCGGGAGTACGGCAGCCGGGCCCGGCCCGGCGAACAGGCGGGGCAGGGTCGGCTGCTCAACCCTTGAGTGCCCCCACAGCGTCCCCGGTACTCGCGTCGATCGGGATGACCTGGTCGATGCCGGCTATCACGAACAGCCGGTTGACCTGCTGCTGAGGTTCGGTGACCACGAGGCCCAACCCCAGGTCCCTGGCCTGGCGGAAGGCCGAGACCAGGACACCGATACAGCGTGAGTCGCAGAAGCCCACCTTGGCGAGGTCAACCACCACCCCCTTGGGCAGCGGGGCAGTGAGGACCTCGTCCAGCGCCTCCGCCAGCGCCGGGGAGGTGATCGCGTCCATCTCCCCCGCGGGCGTCACGATGACGACGTCATCCTCGCGGCGGATCGGGATGTCTGGCGTCACGCTCGGTTCTCCTTGTCGTTCGCCTGCACCGAGTGACTCGGAGCCCTCATCATGACGGTTCCCGGTCACGCTAGAGACTCATCTCCGCGCACTTCAGTGCCCGTTCACCCGCGGACGGCCCGATCGTTGCGGCCCGGTGTTCTCCGCGACAAGGTCCCGGGCCACGTCCACGACCTTCTTGCGGTTGCGCTGAGCCACCTCACGCAGGGCGGCGAAGGCGGCGTCGGCGTCGCACCCCCGGGCGTGCATGATGATGCCCTTGGCCTGGTCGATCACCGTACGCGCCGACATCGCCCGGCGCATATGGGCCGATTCCCGGGCCGCGTCGGCCTGACGGCCTGCGGTGTGCAGCGCCATCGCCGCGTGCTCGGCGAGCAGCGCCGTGAGCTGCGTGACGACCGCTTCGTCGAAGGCGTCGGCCCGGCCGGAGTGCACACCGAAGGTGAGGACCCGGTCCTCACCCAGAAGCATGCTGGGCTGGGTGACCGACGAGCGGTCGCCGCACTGGACGGCCATACTCGTGTACCGGGGCCAGCGCTGTTCGCGCAGCACGTCGTCGACCCGGACCTGGCGCATCTCCCGGACGGCCTCCACCGTCGGCCCCTCGTCCGTCGTGTACTGGTGCTCGAAGGCCTCCGAGAGATCGGAGTGCGAAGCGCCGTATTCCATGACCACGTGCCGGATGGACCCGTCCGGTCCGACCACCTCGCGCCAGACCACCACCAAGGCGGCCGAGCACCCGGGGACCCCGAGGGCAGCTGCCCTGCTCATCTGGTCCAGGGCCCGTTCCAAGGTCGTGTTCTCCGCCTGTCCCAACGCGCCGATGTCACGCGCGAGGTGTTCGATCCACATCGTCCGAACCTCCTCCAGACGTTCCGGGCCCCAGCACCAAAGGTAACCTTCGGAAGACTTCGAACGGAAAACGTTGCCAAGACGACCGGGAGACCGTGAGCGTGCCGGAACACCTCGCCGAACTGCAACGCGAGATCACTGCGCTGGGTGAGCGCATCGCAGCGTTGCGCAGCACTCACGCCACGTACCCCGACGATGCCCGGGGCACCGCCGAGGCGGCACTGGCCGAACTCGAGTACGCCGAACGCCTCCTCAAGGGGGCCGGTTCCCAACTGGTCCAGGAGGCGCCCCAGCCCCGGCGCCCCGTCGAGGACGGTGACCGGCCCCTGCTGCGCGCCGTGTTCAACGAGCTCAGCGTCCCCGTCGTCCTCCTTGACCACGACGGTTACATCCGGCGGATCAACGCGGCCGGGGCCACCCAACTGGGCAGCGCGCCGGGCTACCTCACCGGAAAACCCTTCACCCACTTCGTCGACCTGCGCAAGCGGGCGGCCATGAAGGTCTGGCTGGCCGCTGTCCTGCGCGGCGACGGCCCAGCGGTACTGGAGTCACGCCTGGCCCAGCGCGGCTGGGCCGAGGACGTGCACCTCACCCTCACCCGCCTCGAACTGCCCACCGAGGCGCAGCCGCTGATCCTCGTGGCGATGTCCCCGCCCATGAGCACCGCGGCGGAGGAAGGCCCGGCACCCCTCGAATCCCAGGTGGAGGACCAGGTCGTCGTCCTGGCCGCCCGCAGACTCGACGTACTGAACCGCATGACCCGCCTCCTCCTCCGAGGTGCGGGCATAGCCCTGGCCGACGCCGCCGAACTGCTGGCCGACTCCTACGCCGACTGGGTGGTCATCGACGTCTGCGACCTCCCCGAGGACCCCGAAGCGGCCCGCCGCGCCGCGGTCATCGGCCCCGCCGACGCCCCCGCCAGCCAACGCGACGAGGTCCACGCTCTCTCCCCCCGCGCATCCGACATCCCCGGCGAGGTTCTGGGCCGCGGCCAGTCACTCCTCTTCCCCCTCATCGAGGACGAGACGGTCCTGGGCCACACACCGTCGGGCGCGCCCCTGCTGTCCGTCCTCGGGGCCGGGTCGCTCCTGTCCGTGCCCCTCAGGGGCAGCCGGGGCGTCCGCGGGGCGCTCACCCTCATCCGCCGCAGCAACCGCGGCAGCTTCCGCCTCGCCGACCTGGGCCTCATCGAGGAGATCGGCGAGCACATCGGCCTGGCCCTCCCGCCCCGGGCACCGGCGGAGCCCAAGCCCTAGGCAGGCCCCGGCCCCGGACAGGGACCGGGCCCGACGGAAACCGCCGCCCAGCCACCTAGTCGTCGGGACCGTGCAGGGTGTCCACCAGGGTGGACAGCCGACCGGCCGAGCGGTCGACCCTGCGCACGGCGTCCACCAGCGGCTGGTCGATCTCCTGGTACTTGTCCACCACGTGCTCCCGCAGCGCGCTCAAGTCGGCCTGGACCTGCCGGGAGCGCTGGGACAACTGCTCCGCGAGCACCTTGCCCGGCTCCCCGGTCTCCTGGTTGAGGACCCGCTGCAGGGAGCGGGCCTGCTCGCGCATCTGCGCCTTCAGCTGGTGCAGCTCGACGAAGACCTCGACCTTGGAGCGCAGCACCCACGGGTCGAACGGCTTGATCAGGAAGTCGACCGCCCGCGACGAGTAACCGCGGAAGACCTGGTGCCGATCGACCTCCTGAGCGGTCAGGAAGATGATCGGCACGTCCTTCGTCTTCTCCCGCTGCTTGATGTGCGCGGCGGTCTCGTACCCGTCCATCCCGGGCATGATGACGTCCAGCAGGATCACCGCGAAGTCAGTACCCAGAAGCTGCTTCAGCGCCTCCTCACCGGAGTTGGCCCGGACCAGGTTCTGGTCGAGGGAGGTGAGGGCCGCCTCCAAAGCGATGAGGTTCTCGTCTCGGTCGTCGACGAGAAGGATGTTGGCCTTCTGAGTCACTGCTGGCTACTCCGAGTCTTCGGTCGGGTTGTTTCCGGTCCTGCCGGTTTCCCCGTTCGATTCACTGTTATCCCTGGTGTCACTGTGACCGGTGTCATCCGTGGCGCCATTGTGCCCGTCCGGAGACCGGCCCGTTTCACCGCCCCCGGAATGGCCGCCCCCCGAACCGTCGACATCGGCGTCATCGGCCGCGGCACCGGCCCGCGTCTCCTCCGGCCCGGCCGTGAGCCACCTGCGCATCACGTCGAGCAGGTGGTCCAGGTCCACCGGTTTGGTCACGTAGTCGGTGGCCCCCGCCGCGAGACTGCGCTCCCGGTCGCCCTGCATGGCCTTGGCCGTCAGGGAGATGATCGGCAGGTCCTCGAACTGGGGCATCTCCCGAATCCGCTGAGTGGTCTGGTTACCGTCCAGCTCGGGCATCATCACGTCCATCAGGACCAAGGAGATGTCCTCGTTCGCCTCCAGCCGCTCGATCCCCAAGTGACCGTTGTCAGCGTAGAGGACCTCAAGCCCCTGGGCCTCGAGCGCGCTGGTCAAAGCGAACACGTTGCGCACGTCGTCATCGACGATCAGCACCCGCTGGCCGCTCAGGACCGCCCGCCGCTCCGGGTCCGGTCGGGCCTCGGCCGTGTCCTGCCCGTCCCCTTCCTCGTCGTCCGCCGCGTCGGCGGCGTGTTCGGGGCCCTTGAGCACCTGCACCATCGGCAGCGGTTCCGCGGGCTCCCCGGAGTCGGTCAGGGCGGCGACCACCGCGTCGAAGTCCTCGTCCGGCAGGTCGAGGCCGTCCTCAGGGATGCCGCCGCCGGCGTCGTCCCCTCCTCCGGGCAGGGCCTGGCTCTCCACCCGGTTCGGCTCCAGCACCGGAAGCGGGTGCAACTGGGTCAGCTCGTCACCGACGTCGCCCGCCTCCTCCGGGATGCGGACCGGCAGCAGCAGCGTGAACGTCGAACCCTGGTTGGCCACGCTCCGCACCCGGATCTCACCGCCCAGCAGCCGGGCGAAGTTCCGGCTGATGGACAGCCCGAGCCCGGTCCCGCCGAACCGCCTCGACGTGCCCCCGTCCCCCTGGTGGAAGGCCTCGAAGATCACCTGCAGCTTGTCCTCGGCGATCCCGATCCCGGTGTCCGCGACGGTGAAGGCGATGACCTCCTCGTTGGCCACGAACATGTCGATGTCGGTGTCTTCCAGCGCCCACGCCGGTTCGATGAGCAGCCGCACCTCGCCCTGCGGGGTGAACTTCACCGCGTTGGACAGCAGGTTCCGCAGGATCTGCTGGAGGCGCTGCTCGTCCGTCCACAGGGTCCCGGGTATGTCCGGGGAGACGTCCACCGCGAACGCCAGCCCCTGCTCCCCCGTCACGGGTCGGAAGGTGGCCTCCACGTAGTCGACCAGCTGCGCGATCGACACCTCGCTGGGCTGGACCTGGGCGCGGCCCGCCTCCACCTTCGACAGGTCGAGGATCTCGTCGATGAGGAGCAGCAGGTCGCTTCCGGCCTTGTGGATGGTCTGGGCGAACTCGACCTGCTTGGCGGACAGGTTCTGCTCGGCGTTGTCGGCGAGCAGCCGGGCCAGGATCAACAGGCTGTTCAGCGGGGTGCGCAGCTCGTGCGACATGTTGGCCAGGAACTCGGACTTGTACTTGGACGAGACCTGGAGCTGATGGGCGCGCTCCTCCAGCGCGTTGCGGGAGCGCTGGATCTGCTGGTTCTGGAGTTCGATCGCGCGGTTCTGGTTGGCCAGCTGGGTGGCCTTCTGGCGCAGCTCCGCGTTCTTGCCCCGGAGCTCCTCCTGCTGGCGCTGCAGCTCGTTGGAGCGCTCGCGCAGCTGGCTGGTGAGCTGCTGGGACTGCTCGAGCAGGTGCTCGGTACGGGTGTTGGCCAGGATGGTGTTGATCGTCGTGCCGAGCAGGGACACCAGCTGCCGCAGGAAGTTCTTGTGGATCTCCCGGAACTCGTTGTAGGAGGCGAACTCCACCACACCGAGCGAACGCCCCTCCGAGACGATCGGGAGTATGTACAGGTTGCGCGGCTGGGACTCCCCGATCCCCGACTCGACCATGACGTAGCCCGGCGGGATGTTGGAGACCTGCTGCTCGACCTGCTGGGACAGGGCCTCACCGGCCAGCCCGACACCCTTGTGGATGCGCTGCCGGTCCTCGGACGGCTGGAAGCCGAAGCCCGCGTAGAGGCGGAAGATGTCCTGGTGGTCCTGGTCCTCGGGGAGGTAGCAGGCACCGTGCTGGGCCTGGATCAGCGGCGTCACCTCGGTCATGATCAGGCGGGCGAGCTCGTTGAGGTCGCGGTGCCCCTGGATGTGGCCGGAGATGCGGGCCAGGTTGGACTTGAGCCAGTCGGCGTCGCGCTGGTCGGCGGTGGTCTCGCGCAGGTTGGACACCATCAGGTTGATGTTGTCCTTGAGTTGTTCCATCTCCCCGCGGGTGTCGACCTGGATGTTGCGCGTCAGATCGCCCTTGGCGACGGCGTTGGCGACCTCCGCGATCGCGCGTACCTGCGTGGTGAGGTTGCCCGCCAGGCCGTTCACGCTGTCGGTGAGCTGCTTCCACGTTCCCGTGACACCCTCGACCTTGGCCTGACCGCCCAACTGCCCCTGGCTGCCCACTTCGTACGCCACACGGGTGACCTCGGTGGCGAAGGCCGACAACTGGTCGACCATCGTGTTCACCGTCGTCTTCACTTCCAGGATCTCGCCCTGGGCGTTGACGTCGATCTTCTTGGTGAGGTCACCGGCGGCGACCGCCGTCGTCACCTCGGAGATGTTGCGCACCTGGGTGGTGAGGTTGTGCGACATCGAGTTCACGTTCTCGGTGAGGTCGTTCCAGATGCCCGAGACGCCCTTGACGCTGGCACGGCCGCCCAGCTTGCCCTCGGTACCCACCTCACGGGCCACCCTGGTGACCTCGTCGGCGAACGCGGACAGCTGGTCCACCATCACGTTGATGGTGTCCTTCAGCTCCAGCATCTCGCCCTTGGCGTTCACGGTGACCTTCTTGGTCAGGTCGCCGGCTGCGACCGCCCTGGTGACCATCGAGATCTGCCGCACCTGGTAGGTGAGGTTGTTGGCCATGGAGTTCACGTTGTCCGTGAGGTCCTTCCAGACCCCGGACACGTCGCGGACGTGGGCCTGGCCGGCCAGCTTGCCCTCGGTACCCACCTCACGGGCCACCCTGGTGACCTCGTCGGCGAAGGTCGACAACTGGTCCACCATCTTGTTGATGGTGTCCTTCATGTCGAGCATCTCGCCCTGGGCGTCGACCGTGATCTTCTTGCTCAGATCACCCTTGGCCACCGCCGTGGTGACCTGCGAGATGTTGCGGACCTGGTAGGTGAGGCTGTTCGCCATCGAGTTGACGTTGTCGGTCAGGTCCTTCCAGATGCCCGAGACGCCCTTGACGTTGGCGCGGCCGCCCAGCTTGCCCTCGGTACCCACCTCACGGGCCACCCTGGTGACCTCGTCGGCCAGGGAGTCGAGCTGGTCGACCATGGTGTTCACGGTGTTCTTCAGGGCGAGCATCTCGCCCTGCACGTCCACCTCGACCTTGCGGGTCAGTTCGCCCCTGGCCACCGCGGTCGTCACCTTGGAGATGTCACGGACCTGGTTGGTCAGGTTGTCCGCCATCGAGTTCACGTTGTCGGTGAGGTTCTTCCAGATGCCCTGGACCCCCCGGACGTTGGCGCGACCGCCCAGCTTGCCCTCGGTACCCACCTCACGGGCCACCCTGGTGACCTCGTCGGCGAACGTGGACAGCTGGTCCACCATCGTGTTGAAGGTGTCCTTGAGCTCCAGCATCTCGCCCTGGACATCGATGGTGATCTTCTTGCTCAGATCACCCCGGGCGACGGCGGTGGTCACCGTGGAGATGTCGCGCACCTGGAGGGTGAGGCGGGAGGCCATCTGGTTGACCGACTCGGTGACCTCGCGCCAGGCGCCGGAGACGTCCTCCACACGGGCGCTGCCGCCGAGCTTGCCCTCGGTGCCCACCTCGCGGGCCACGCGCGTGACCTCCTCGGTGAAGCCGCTCATCTGGTCGGCCATCCGGTTCACCGTGTTGGCCAAGCGCAACAGGTCACCTTTGAGCTCGCCGCGCCGCCCAACGGTGGACGCCCTGCGGTTCAGCTCGCCCTCGGCGACGGAGTCCAGGACACGGGCGACGTCGGTCACCGGCTCGGCGACCTCGTCGAGGAGGACGTTGAGTGCCCGGGCGCTGTTGCCCCAGGCTCCCCGGGCCGGGTGGACGTTGACCCGCTCGTTGAGCCGACCCTCGTCACGGACCACGTCGCCGACCCGCTGGAGTTCGGTGCTGAGCTGCTCGCTGTGGTCGACCACCTCGTTGAAGACCGAAGCGATCTCGCGGAGCTTGCCGCTGCCCCGCGACCTGAGCCGGACGCTGAAGTCGCCGTCCCTCATCCGGTACAGCGCACTCAGTATCTCGTCGAGCTGATCATCGGCCAGTTCCGTGACCGCCTCGGGCATGAACCCCTCCTCAATCCCGCAAGTCACTTCGACAACCGAACCCGCGCCGATCCCGGCCCGAACCACGCACAGTGGGACGGTCCCGTGCATAGCGCACGGGACACGGAGGCGCGCGAGCGATCACGCACCCTAGGTGACACACCGTCACGCTACCGTCGCGAAGTACCACCCGAAAGAAGCGGATGTGTCGACTTACACTAACTGGCCGAGGTCTCGTACACAGGAGGGTTCGCCATGTTCACGTCCCTCTCGCACGCCGATGGGCGCCGATGCGGGGCCGTGACGAACGGGTTCCGGTGGATCGCGACGAGCGGGGCCCGGCACACGCGTATCGTGGCAGTGGCCACCATTCCCACACCCGCGCACAGTGACGAAGGACACCGACGGCTTGGCAGCACATGACGCGTTGAAGGTCGCTCGACGAGAGTTTCCCCCTGCTCCCGAGACCGCGGCGGCCGCCCGAGAGTTCGTGCACGACACCCTCCTGACCTGGGGTGTACCCGACCCCTTCGACGACATCATCCTGTTGGTCAGCGAGCTGGTCACCAATGCCGTCATTCACGCGGACTCGGCGCTGGAGGTGACCGTGCGCCGCTCGGAGGGTTCGACCGAGGTCATGGTCACCGACTCCTCTCCCGAGCGCGCCGTCCCGGAGGCCGGTCCGCTCTCCGTGGACACCTCCCCCTCCACCGGCGACGAGCGCAGCGGCGGCCTGGGGCTGGCCCTGGCCTCTGCGATCGCCTCCAGCTGGGGTGTCAGCTACGGGCGAAACGACAAGGCCGTTTGGTTCCGTATCGAGGACAAGTCGGGTGAGCATCCGTCACTGGAGTCCCCTCCGGTGCGCCGCGGACCCACGCGCCCCGTGCGGGCGCCCGCGTGGTCGGCCCTGGACTCGGCGCTGGGCTCCCGCCTGTCCCTGCCCCAGCTGTTGGAACGCACCGTGGAGTACGCGACCACGGCGCTGGGCGGGGACGCCGCCTACATCGCGCTGGCCACATCGGACGAGACCATGTGGGAGGTGCGATCGGCGGTCGGGCTGACCGGCGGGGCCCACTGGCGCCCGCTGCGGGTGCGCACCGAGGAGATCTTCCCGTCGGCCGCGCCCGAGCCGGGCCCGGTGATCAACGACGACCTGATGATCGCCCGCGCCACCCGCGGCGCTCTGGCCAAGGCCGGGATGCGGTCGCTGGTGACCGCGCCCCTCATCGTGGACGGCCGGGTGACCGGCCTGCTGGGCGTGGCCTCCACACGCGCCCGGCACTTCGGCCCGGCGGCGGCCAAGCGGCTCCAAGAGGGCACGGACCTGATCGCGCTCCCGGTGGAGCGGTCCCGGCTGGCCGAGGTCGAACTGAGCCGACGCGCCTCGCTGAGCTTCCTGGCCGAGGCGAGCGACCTGCTCGCGGGCACCTTGGACGAGCGGATGACCGGAGCGCTGGCCGCTCAGCTGATCACCTCGCGCCTCGGCCGCTGGTGCGCCATCCACACCATCAACGAGCTGGGGATCTCCAAGCTCACGCACGTGGTACACAGCGATGAGAACCTCAACGACGTCCTACGGTCCCTGCTGACCGCACTGCCGCCGCGCGAACAGCGCGAACCGGGTCCCCTGTGGAGCCCGAAGGAGCTGGCGGACGAAGGGTTGGACGAGCAGCTGTCCGGCACGCTCGCCCGCGGCCCGGCGATCAGCATCCCGCTCGTGGCACACGGTCGGGCGCTCGGCCGGATAACGATCGGCAAGAGCGAGACCGACGACTTCACCCGTGAGGAGGCAGATGTCGCCGACGACCTGAGCCGTCGTGTCGCCTCGGCGATGGAGAACGCCCGGCTGCACGAGCGGCACACGGCGATGAGCACGGCACTCCAGCGCAGCCTCCTGCCGGCCAAGGACAAGGAGCCGGTCATCCCCGGGGTGGACCACGCGGTCTACTACCGGCCCTCGGACGAGCGCAGCGAGGTGGGCGGGGACTTCTACGACGTCTTCTCCGCCAGCGGCCGCTGGTGCTTCGCCATCGGCGACGTGTGCGGGACCGGCCCGGAGGCAGCGGCCGTCACCGGGCTTGCCCGGCACACCCTGCGCGCGCTGGCCCGTGAGGGCTTCACCCCCGCGCACATCATGCAGCGCCTCAACATGGCGATCCTGGACGAGAACACCTCGACCCGGTTCCTGACCATGCTCTACGGGGAGATGACCCCGGCCACGGACTCGGCGGGCGGCATGCGCGTGCGCATGGTGTCCGCCGGCCACCCGCTGCCGCTGCGGCTGAACCAGAAGGGCGACGTGGTCCCCTTCGGTAGCTCGCAGCCCCTACTAGGCGCCTTCGAGGACGTGGGCTTCAGCACCGAGAGCGTGGACATCCTGCCCGGCGAGGTGGTGCTCGCGGTGACCGACGGTGTCACCGAGCGGCGCAGCGGCGCGGACATGCTCGGCGACGAGGGACTCATGAAGATCTTCTCCAACGCGGCCGGGCTGACCGCCCAGGCGGTGATCAGCCGGATCGACCGCGAACTGGAGGAGTACGCACCGGGCGGCAACGTCGACGACACCGCGATGCTGGTGCTGCGCTTCCTCTAGGGCGCCGGACCGCCGGACCGCCGGACCACGAGGCCGCTCGGCCCCCGGGCCGGCCTCAGAGCCAGCCCATGTCCTGGGCGGTACGGATGGCGGCCATCCGGTTCTCACCGCCGGTCTTGCCGATGGCGTTGGACAGGTAGTTGCGTACGGTGCCTTCGGTGAGGTGCAGGCCTTTGGCGATGCGGGCGACGGTCGCCCCGTCCGCGGCGGCCCGCAGGACCTCGGCCTCGCGGTCGGTGAGCGGGCTCTCGCCCCCGAGCATCGCGGCGGCGGCCAGTTCGGTATCGATGTACCGGCCGCCCTCGTGGACCTTGCGGATGGCACCGGCGAGCTGCTCGACCGGGGCGTCCTTGGCCAGGAACCCGCGGGCCCCCGAGGCCAGGGCACGGCGCAGGTAGCCGGGGCGGCCGAAGCTGGTGAGGATGACGACCCCGCACCCGGGCGCCTCCGTCCTCAGCTTCGCGGCGGCCTCCAAACCGGTGGCGCCCGGCATCTCGATGTCCAGCACGGCGACCGCGGCCCCGTGTTCGAGGACGGTGTCCACCACCCGGTCGCCGCGCCCGACCTCGGCCGCGACCTCCAGGTCCTCCTCCAACCCGAGCAGCGCGGCGATCGCACCGCGCACCAGGTGTTCGTCATCGGCGAGAACCAACTTGATCACGGGCGGGCCTTCCCAGTCGCACGCGCTATAAGGAAGCGCGAGCAAGGTATCGTTCCGGACATTGTGGCGTATAAGACCCCGGCCTCCTAGGGGAATCCGAGGCAGGGGAGGCGCGTTTGCGTGGTCGGGAGCGCGGACCACCAGACTCGAAACCGCTCTGTATCGGGCTCTCACCCTGTTCTAACCCACGGGCCACATGATGAAGCATGTCAGTACATCGTCCCGCCAGCCGGAGGATGAGTTGCACCCGAACGATCCGAGTGACGGCCCGGAGACCGGTGCGGGAGCCGAGCACGGCGACACCGAGCACGGTCACACCGGGTCCGGCGCCGCAGAGCGACCCGCGGACCACCCCGTAGACCCCGAAGCCCCGGTAGGCCCTGAGGCCTCAGCCGCACCGCGCTTCTCACTGCCCGAGGGCGCCACGCCGAGCTGGGCGACGGGACCCAACGACACCGACCGCGCCTCCTATGTCTTCCCCGAGCCCGAAGGGCAGCAGGGACCGAACGCGGGAGCGCCGTCTGGCCCGCAGCCGGGGGCGTATACGGGGGCTCAGCCCGGCGCTCAGCCGGGGTCCTACCAGACGGGCGCTCATCAGACAGGCGCCTTCCAGAGCGGACCCTTCCAGGGCGCGCAACACGGCACGTTCGGCGGTCCTGGCGGGCCGTACAACACCGGACCCCACAATCCGGGTCCGCACGGCCCGGGGCCGCACCAGGGCTTCGGGCAGCCGGGCTTCGGGCAGCACCCCCACGGCCAGTTCGGCCAGGGGCCCTTCCCCGGCCAGCCCCGGCCCAAGAAGCGGGGTACCGGCCGGATCATCGCCATCGCCGCGGTGACCGCCCTGGTCACCAGCCTGATCGTGGGCCCGGCGGTCGCGCTGGGAACCGCGTACCTGATGCCCGGCGGAGCGAGCTCGCCGATCAGTTCACTCACCGGCGAACAGGGGTCGAGCGCCACCGAGGGCGCCGTCGGCGACGTCGCCGACGAGGTCATGCCCAGCGTGGTCTCCATCCAGACCGGCGCCGGAGGCGGAAGCGGCGTGATCATCTCGTCCGACGGGCAGATCCTCACCAACGCGCACGTCGTGCAGGCCGGCGAGGGCGGCCCCATCCAGGTGCAGTTCAGTGACGGAACCGCGGCCGAGGCGGAGGTGCTCGGAGCCGACCCGGTCTCCGACATCGCGGTGATCCAGGCCGAGGGACGCGACGACCTCGCCCCGGCGACGCTCGGCGACTCCGACCAGGTCGGCGTGGGCGGCGACGTGGTGGCGATCGGTTCTCCGCTGGGCCTGTCGGGCACGGTGACCACCGGCGTGGTGAGTTCGCTCAACCGTCCCGTGAACACCGGCGCCACCGAGAGCGGCGGCGGTCAGACCTCGACGGTGATCAACGCGATCCAGACCGACGCGGCGATCAACCCCGGCAACTCCGGCGGTCCGCTGGTGAACATGGCCGGTGAGGTGATCGGCGTCAACACCGCCATCGCCGGGCTCTCCCAGGAGAGCGGATCGGTGGGTCTGGGCTTCGCCATCCCGATCAACCAGGTCCAGCCGATCGCCGAGCAGCTGGTGGAGAACGGAAGCGCGAGCTACCCGGCCATCCAGGCCACCATCGCGCCCAGCCGCGGCGGCGGAGCCGAGATCATGGAGCTCACCGAGGGCGGATCCGCCGAAGAGGCGGGGCTCGAGGCCGGTGACGTGGTCGTCTCCGTGGAAGGGGAGGAAGTCACCTCGCCCGACCAGCTGATCGCCCAGATCCGCTCCCGTCAGCCCGGTGACGAGATCACGCTGGGCGTGCTCTCGGGCGGCAGCGGCGATGAACAGGAGGTCGAGCTGACGCTCGGCGAGCAGAGTGCGGAAGCGGCCTCCGAGGAGGACGCCGAGGAGGACTGACGGGGGCGTCTTCCCCTCACGACCTCAGTACGGGCGGAGCGGCCAGCGGGCCGCTCCGCCCCGCCCGTGTTTCCGGCCCCATGGTGGAGTTGTTTCGGACGGTTGGGCGATATCCGAGGTCCGGGCTCTGCTGCTGGTCCGGGATTCCCGTCGGCTAGGGGACCGTTTCCGTAGGTGCGGGAAGCCCTACTGGGGCGCGGGAAGCCCTACTGGGGTGTGTGTTCCGCGCCCGTGCGGGTTTCCCCGTTTCCTGCCGCTTGACGGTGACCGTCTTCGCTGCGCGCCTCAAGGTCGTCGCCGTCGAAGCGCTGGCGCGCTGTCGAGGGGCGCTCCACCTTGACCTGCGACGGCGGGTCGGCGGCAGTCAGGAAACGGGGGACGTGTGGTCGGGGCGGCAAGGGGGCCCTACGGCCGGACAAGCGGTTCCCGACCGGTGGCGGACCTACTCGGAAGGGTGTGGACCCCGCTGGTGGAGGGGCAGGTGGAAGCCGATCGCGGTACCGCCGCCCTGGCGGTTGCGGGCGAACACCTGACCGCCGTGCGCGTTGGCGATCTCCTTGACCATGGCCAGGCCCAAGCCGGAACCGGGCAGGCTGCGGGCGACGGTAGCCCGGAAGAAGCGCTCGAAGAGGTGGTAGATCTCTGCGGGGTCCACACCGGGACCCCGGTCCAGGACCTCGACCACGCCGCCGCGGACCCGGATCACGATCGGCTCGGTGCCGTCCGGGTCGAACTTCGCGGAGTTCTCCACGGGGTTGGCCAGGGCCCGCTCCAGAGCACCGGGGCGGCCCCACACGACGCTGGCGTCGGCGTCCACCACGATCTCCCGCCCGGTGCGGCGGCGGGTCCGGGCCGCGACCCGCTCAGCGACGTCCGCTAGGGCGACCGCGCTGGCCGACTCGTCCTCGTGGTTGCCGGTGGCCAGCCCGACGAGTTCGTTGACCAGGTCGGTGAGCTCGCGGGTCTCGCCCTGGAGGTCGTCTATGAGCCGTTGGCGGGCCTCCGGGCTGAGCCGATCCACCCGGCCCAGGACCTGCACGTTGGTGCGCAGGCTGGTGAGCGGGGTGCGCAGTTCGTGCGCGGCGTCCTGCACCAGGCGGCGCTGTTCGTCCTTGGAACGGGCCAACCGGGCGAGCATCCCGTTGAAGGCACTGCCGAGGCGGCCCACCTCGTCACGGGTGGGCTCATCCGGACCGTTCCCGCCGCGGTCCGGGGTGACGGGGTCCAGGCGGCCGGTGGAACTGACGTACTCCGCGGCACCGGTGAGGCGGACCAGCCGGCCGGTGAGGCGGTGGCCGACGAGCCAGCCCACCGACGCCGCGCACAGGGCCACGAACAGCCCCACCCACAGGGTCTGGGTGGCCAACCGCCCGATCATCAGTTCCATGGGCGACAGGCGCTGGAACAGCTGGACCGCACCGCGCTCCTCCCCCACGGAGACCGTGCCCACCCGGTACTCCTGGCCGTTGACCTCCGTCTCGCGGGTGTCGACGGTCCCGGCGTCCTGGGCCCGCGCGACAGCCAGGTCCTCCGTGGTGGGGTGGAAGGTGGCGGGTTCGTCGGTGTTGGCGAGCAGACGCGCCCAGGTTCCGTCCGGGGTGAGGATCTGCGCGTCCATGCTGCCCGGGGCCAGGAAGGTGAGGGTGCTGCTGTCCGGGGTGGTCGGCTCGTCCTCGGCGGAGATGACGAGCTGCTCGGCGAGCTTCTGCACCGCCGTGTCGAACTCGCTCTTGGCGTCGGCCCGGATGAGCGCCGCCGCCGTGGTGTAGGCGAGGGTGCCGACCAGGGCGATGGTGACCGCCGCGACCAGTGCGAACAGGAGGGCGAACCGCGTACCCAGCCGCCAGTCCCGGGGGTTGAGCAGGACACTGTGCCGCAGTGTCTCGTGATCGGACACGTGACTCACCCCTGAAGACGCAGCGTGTACCCGACGCCCCGGACCGTCTGGATGAGCGGGGGCCCGCCGTCCTCCAGTTTGCGGCGCAGGTAGCTGATGTAGACGGCGAGGTTCTTGGACTCCGGGCCGAAGTCGTAACCCCAGATGCGGTCGTAGATGGTGGCGTGGTCCAGAACGATCCCGGTGTTGCGCATGAGGAGTTCGAGCAGGTCGAACTCGGTCTTGGACAGCTCGATCTCGCGCTCTCCCCGCCAGACCCGCCGGGCCCGGGTGTCCAGGCGGAGCCCGCCGACGCGCAGCGGGCCCTCCTCGTCCTCAGGCACTGGTGTGGCGCGGCGCAGCAGTGCCCGCAGCCTGGCGAAGAGCTCGTCTAGTTCGAAGGGTTTGGCGAGGTAGTCGTCGGCACCGGCGTCCAGGCCCGCGACCCGGTCCGGGGTCTCCACACGGGCGGTCAGCATGAGGATGGGCGTCCTGTCGTTCTCCGCGCGCAGGACGCTGGCCACACCGAGGCCGTCGACCCCGGGCATCATGACGTCGAGGACGAGCAGGTCCACCGGCTCGGCGTGGACGGCGGCCAGGGCCTGGACGCCGTCCGCGGCCGTTCGCACCGTGTACCCCTCCAGTTGGAGGGCGCGTTCCAGGGACTCCCTAATGGCCCGGTCGTCGTCGGCGACCAGGACAGTGGCGGTGCTTTCCATGGCCCCATGTTGGCCCACCATGGTGAGAGCTCGGTAAGAGACGGGCCGACGGGACCGGTGGTCAGAGCCCCGAGCAGGCTCCCGGAAGAACGTCCGGCGGGCTCCCGGTCAGGCGTCCGGGTGGAACTCGCGTGTCCGGGACAGCCCCGCGGCGCGCCCCTTGCCCGCCACGACGAGGGCCATCTTCCGAGAGGCCTCGTCGAGCATCTCCGAACCAAGCATGACGGCGCCCCTGCGGTCCACGGTGGTGGCGTGCGCGTAGGCGTCCAGGATGAGCTCGGCGTGGTCGTAGTCCTCCTGGGAGGGCGCGAAGACCTCGTTGGCCGCCTCCACCTGCAGCGGGTGCAGGACCCACTTGCCGTCGAACCCCAGGGCGGCGGTGCGTCCGGCCGCGCGCCGGAAGGCGTCCACGTCGCGGATCTGGAGGTAGGGGCCGTCAATGGCCTGGAGGCCGTTGGCCCGGGCGGCCACGAGGATGCGCATGAGGACGTGGTGGTAGGCGTCACCGGTGTCGTAGCCGGGCGGCTGCTCACCCACGACCAGGCTCTTCATGTTGATGGACGCCATGAAGTCGGCGGGGCCGTAGACCAGGGTCTCCAAGCGGGGCGACGCCGCGGCGATCTCGTCGACGGCGACCAGGCCCTTGGCGTCCTCGATCTGCGCCTCGATGCCGATGCGGCCGACCGGCAGGTCCACGGCGCGTTCGATCTGGGTGAGGAGTGTGTCCAGCCAGTGGACGTCCCGTGCGGCGGTCACCTTGGGCAGGACCAAGGCGTCCAGGTTGGCGCCAGCACCCTCCACCACGGAGATGACGTCGCGGTAGGCCCACTCAGTCGAGATGTCGTTGACCCGCACGGAGCGGACCCTGCCGTCCCAACCGCCGTCGTTGAGCGCCCTGACCACGTTGTCGCGGGCGGCCGCCTTCTCCAGGGGCGCGACCGCGTCCTCCAAGTCCAGGAAGAACGCGTCGGCGTCCAGCCCCCGGGCCTTCTCCACGAACCGGGGGTTGGACCCCGGAACCGCGAGTACCGAACGCCGCGACCTCAGCTCGCCCATCGTCGTCCCCGCTCCCGTCCGTTGTGCTGTGCCTGCTGCCGTGCTGTGTCCAATATCGTGCGTGCCGCCTGTGGCACGCGTGCATCATCGCACCGTGCGGGGCACGGGGCAGGGTCCGGGTGGTGCATAGAGTGTGGTTCGGGCCGAGGGAACCACGGGCCCGGGAGCCACGAGGAGAGTGCACATGTCCGCCACGCTTCACCCGACCAGCACCCACTGGGGCAGCTACCAGGTCGAGGTCGAGGGCGGCCGGGTGGTCGGGGTGCGTCCCGACCCGGAGGACCCGGCACCCGCCCCGGTCATGGGCAACACCCCCGCGGCCCAGCACCACCGCACCCGGGTGGCCCGCCCGGCCGTGCGGCGCCGGTGGCTGGAGCACGGTCCCGGCCCGGACCCGCGCCGCGGCGACCCGGAGGACGCCTACGTCGAGGTGGAGTGGTCCACGGTGCTGGACCTGCTCTCCGGTGAACTGGACCGGGTGCGGACCGAGCACGGGAACGCGGCGATCTACGGCGGCTCCTACGGCTGGGGCAGTGCGGGTCGGATCCACCACGCGCAGAGCCAGCTGCACCGCTTCCTCAACACCATCGGCGGGTACACGCGCTCCCGCACCACGTACAGCCACGGCGCCCTGGAGGTGCTGTTCCCTCGCCTCATCGGCACCCCCGCCGCGAACCGGATCTTCAGCCGCGTGCCGTCCTGGAAACGGATCCGCGAGCACACCGAGCTGTTGGTGAGCTTCGGCGGGCTGCGGCTGTCCAACACCTGGACGTCCTCCGGCGGCCGCGCAGCCCAGACCGCGGGCCCGGCGATGGCCGCGGCCTCGGATGCCGGCGTGGAGTTCGTGTCGGTGTCCCCGCTGCGCGACGACACCCCCGCCGAGCTGAAGTCGGAGTGGGTGTCCTTGGAGCCGGGGACCGACACCGCGGTGCTGTTGGGCCTCATCCACGTGCTGTTCACCGAGGGGATGGCCGACACGGACTTCCTCGACCGGTACACCGTCGGCGCCGACCGGCTGCGCGCCTACGTGATGGGCGAACGGGACGGACAGGGGCGCCCCGGCGGGGTCGAGCGCTCCCCCGCGTGGGCCGAGCGGGTGAGCGGTGTTCCCGCGGCCGACTTGCGGTCGCTGGCCCTGCGGATGGCTGGGAAGCGCACCCTGATCAACGTGGGCTGGTCCCTGCAGCGCGCCCGGTACGGAGAGCAGCCGCTGTGGGCCGGGTTGGCGCTGGCCTGCTGCCTCGGGCAGGTGGGGCTGCCCGGTGGGGGCTTCGCGTCAGGATACGGGTCCATGGGCAACTACGGGGGCGGCGCGACCCCGATGGGACTGCCGCGCATGCCGCAGGGCAACAACCCGGTGGACTCGTTCATCCCGGTGGCCAAGGTGTCCGACATGCTGTTGCACCCGGGACACCCCTATGACTACGACGGCGAGCGCCGCCACTACCCGGACATCAGGCTCGTCTACTGGGCGGGCGGCAACCCCTTCCACCACCACCAGGACCTGCCCCGGCTGACCAGGGCCTTCGGACGTCCGGACACCGTGGTGGTGCACGAGACCCACTGGACCGCCACAGCCAGGCACGCGGACATCGTGGTCCCGGCGACCACCGCGCTGGAACGCGAGGACATGGCCGCCAGCCGGGGCGACCTGGCGCTGCGCGCCATGCCCAGGGCGGTGCCGCCGCACGGCCGGGCCCGCGACGAGTACGACACCTACGCCGACCTCGCCGAGCGCCTGGGCCTGCGCGAGGAGTTCACCGAGGGCCGCAGCAGCCGTGAGTGGATGCGGGTGGCCTACGAGCGGTGGCGTGCGCTGCTGGCCAGCAGGGACCTGGAGGTACCCGGTTTCGACGGGTTCTGGGAGCGGGGCAGGTTGGAGATGCCCGCCCGGGTCGAGGACGAGACCCACATGGGCGAGTTCCGCGACGACCCGGACTCGAACCCGCTGCGGACTCCCAGCGGACGGATCGAGCTGTACTCGGAGACCATCGCGTCCTTCGGCTACGAGGACTGCCCCGGGCATCCCGTGTGGTTCCCCGGCCCCGCCGTCACCGGTCGCGACAGCCGGGCCCGTGGCGGGGGCGGGAAGCACCGCGCCCCCGGCAGTGAGGACTGGCCGCTGGTCCTGATCGCCAACCAGCCCAGCGGGCGGTTGCACAGCCAGCAGGACATGGGCGCCTACAGCGCGTCGCAGAAGATCGACGGCCGCGCACCGCTCCGCATCGGGCCCGAGGACGCCGAGACGGCCGGGGTCGCGGAAGGGGACCTGGTGCGGGTGTCGAGTCCGAGTGGTTCGTGCCTGGCCGGCGTGGTCGTGAGCGACGCCCTGCGCCCCGGCGTGGTGCAGCTGTCGACCGGCGCCTGGTACGACCCGTCCGGCCACGACGTCACGTGCGCGCACGGCAACCCGAACGCGCTCACCGAGGATGTCGGGACGTCGTCCCTGAGCCAGGCCTGCACCGGCCAGCTGGTACGGGTCCGGGTTGAACCGTACGAGGGGACCCCGCCGAGGATCCGCGCCTTCGAACCGCCCGTGGGTGTTCGTCCGCCGGAGCGGTGAGGCCGCGTGTCCGCCCCGGCCCCGGTAGCGGATCCGGAGGCGGGCCGGGCCGAGGCCTTGGGCGGGGCCTCCGTCAGGCCCTGGCCGGGGCCTCCGCCGAGGACTCCGCGGTGAGCTGGCGCATCGTGTGCTCGGCCGCGTCCGCGATGTGGGCGCGCATGTGCTCGGCGGCAAGCTCCCCGTCCCGCTCCCGGAGCGCCGCCATGATCGCGCGGTGCTGTTCCGAGGAGGCGTGGGCCCGGCCGACGAGGCTGATGGCCTGGTAGGGGACCCCGTCCCACAGGCGGTCGATGAATTCCAGCAGGTACTCGGACCGGGCCGCGCCGTAGACGGCCCGGTGGAACCGGGCGTTGAGCTGGGTGATCTCCTCGTCGCGCCCCTCCTCGACCGCGCGGTCGAGGACCTCCAGGGCCCGCTCCATGGCGGCCAGCTGCTCGTCGGTCGCCTGTCCGGCCGCCAGCCGCGCCGCCATGGGTTCCAGGACCAGCCGCAGCCGGTACACGTCCTCGGCCCGCTCCGGGGTTTGTTGGGCGACGACGGCGCCGAGGTTGGCCCGCTGCTCGATCAGGCCTTGGGCCGCGAGCATCCGCAACGCGTCCCGGACCGGAGTCAGGCTCATGCCGAGCCTCCCGGCCAGGTCCTGCAGGCGCAGGCGCTCTCCCGGGGCGAGCTCACCCGAGCGGATGGCGTCACGAAGCGCCGTGTAGGCGACCTCGGACTTGGTGGGGGTCTCCACACGCTCGATCGACATGTCCTCAGGCTAGCGCACCTTGGCATTTTGTTCTTTATAAATTATTCTCCCTGGCACCAGCTCAGCTCGGCGACGTTGGAGGAGTCAACCCCATGCCGGCACTGGACGGTGTCACCGTCGTCTCGATCGAACAGGCGGTCGCGGCCCCCTTCGCGACCCGGCAGCTCGCCGACCTCGGCGCCCGGGTGATCAAGGTGGAGCGCCCCGGGTCGGGAGATTTCGCACGCGGCTACGACACCACCGTCAACGGGATGTCGAGCCACTTCGTGTGGACCAACCGGGGCAAGGAGAGCCTCGCCCTGGACATCAAGGACCCCGAGGACGCCGAGCTGTTGAGGGACCTCATCGAGCGCGCCGACGTGTTCGTGCAGAACCTGGCGCCCGGTGCCGCCGAGCGGGCGGGGTTCGGCGCCGACCAGCTCCGCGCCCGCAACCCGCGGCTGGTCACCTGCCAGATCTCCGGATACGGACCGGAGGGCCCCTACCGCGACAAGAAGGCCTACGACCTGCTCATCCAGTGCGAGGCGGGGCTCCTGTCGATCACCGGCTCCGAGGACGAACCCGCCAAGACGGGCGTGTCGATCGCCGACATCTCCGCGGGCATGTACGCCTTCTCGGGGATCCTCGCCGCCCTGTACGAGCGCGAGGCCACGGGGACGGGAACCCACGTCGACGTCGCCATGCTCGACGCACTCGGCGAGTGGATGGGCTATCCGTACTACTACGCCAACCACGGGGGCGCGCCGCCCAAGCGCAGCGGCGCGCACCACGCGTCCATCGCCCCGTACGGCCCCTTCCGTGCGGGTGACGGCTCCGACGTGTTCCTGGCGGTGCAGAACGACCCGGAGTGGCGCTCGCTGTGCACGCGGGTACTCGGCCGACCGGAGCTGGCGACCGAACCCGCCTTCGCGACCAACAGCGACCGGGTGCGCAACCAGGACCGGGTCACCCGGGCCGTCGAGTCGGCCTTCGCCGACCTGACCGCGGACGGGGCCGCCAAACGGCTGGACGGGGCCGGGATCGCCAACGCCCGCCTGCGCACCATGGCCGAGTTCGCCGACCACCCCCAGCTCGCGGCGCGGGACCGCTGGCGCGAGGTCGACACCCCGGTCGGCCCGGTTCGCGCCCTGCTCCCACCGGTGATACCCGGTGGTGTGGAGCCCGAGATGGGCCCCGTCCCCGCGCTGGGCGAGCACACCGACGCCATCCGCGCCGAACTCGCCGCGCCTGCCGTCCCCGCTACTCCTCCCACCACCGGCGCCGCGCCCTCGGGGACCGCCGGACCGGGGAGGGCGTGATGGCGGAGATCCCCTACACCGACCCGCTCCCCCTGGGACCGGACACCACGGAGTACCGCCTCGTGGCGACCGAGGGCATCCGGACCCACCACCACTCCGGCCGGCCCGTCCTCGACGTCGCGCCACCGGCGCTGCGGAACCTGACCCGGCAGGCCATGGAGGACATGGCCCACCTGTTGCGCCCCTCCCACCTCGCGCAGCTGCGCACCATCGTCGACGACCCCGAGGCGAGCGGAAACGACCGCTTCGTCGCCTCCGACCTGCTGCGCAACGCAGCGGTCGCGGCCGGGGGCGTGCTCCCGATGTGCCAGGACACCGGAACCGCCGTCGTCATCGGCCAGCGCAGCAACGCGGTGCTGACCGACGGGGACGACCACCGGCAGATCGCGAGCGGGGTGTACGACGCCTACTCCAGCCTCAACCTCCGCTATTCGCAGATGGCCCCGCTGACCATGTGGGACGAGGTCAACACGGGCACCAACCTGCCAGCGCAGATCGACGTCAAGCTCCTGCCGGGCAACGAGCCCCGGTACGAGCTGCTGTTCATGGCCAAGGGCGGCGGCAGCGCGAACAAGACCTTCCTCCACCAGGAGAGCAAGGCCGTGCTCGCGGAGGAGCGCATGCTCGCCTTCCTGGAGGACCGGCTCCGCTCGTTGGGGACCGCTGCCTGCCCGCCCTACCACCTGGCGATCGTCGTGGGCGGTTCGAGCGCGGACCAGGCGCTCACGACGGCGAAGCTGGCCTCCACCCGCCAGCTCGACTCGCTGCCCGAGCATGGCTCATCCCTGGGGCACGGTTTCCGAGACCGCGACTTCGAGCGGCGCGTACACGAGCTGACCAGGCAGATCGGTTACGGGGCCCAGTTCGGCGGCAAGTACTTCTGCCACGACGTGCGCGTGGTGCGCCTGCCCCGCCACGGCGGCTCACTTCCGATCGCCCTGGCCGTCTCCTGCTCGGCCGACCGCCAGGCCAAAGCCGTGATCACACCGGAGGGCGCGTTCCTGGAGCGGTTGGAGACCGACCCGGCCCGGTTCCAGCCGCCGGTCTCCGACGAGCGGCTCTCCGAGGACGCGGTGCACGTGGACCTGGACCGCCCGATGGAAGGCATCCGCTCCCAGCTCTCCGGTGTCTCCGTCGGCACCCGCGTCCAGCTGAGCGGAACCATCGTGGTGGCCCGCGACATCGCGCACGCCCGCGTCCGGGACGCACTGGAACGGGGCGAGCCGATGCCCTCGTACCTGCGCGACCACCCCGTCTACTACGCCGGCCCGGCCAAGACCCCGAGCGGCCGGCCGTCCGGCTCCTTCGGACCGACCACGGCCGGACGCATGGACGGCTACGTCGAACAGTTCCAGCGCGCCGGCGGATCCCTGGTCATGCTGGCCAAGGGCAACCGCTCGGACTCGGTGGTGAACGCCTGCCGCAAGTACGGCGGCTTCTACCTGGGCTCCGTCGGCGGCCCCGCCGCGAGGCTGGCCGAGGAGTGCATCCGCGACGTCCAGGTCCTGGACCACTCCGACCTCGGTATGGAGGCCGTGTGGCGGATCCGCGTCGAGGACTTCCCCGCGTTCGTGGTCATCGACGACAAGGGGAACGACTTCTTCGCGCCCATCGCCTCCCCGACCCTGCACATCACCCCGCGCCCCGGGGCCTGAATCCGCCCGACCCAAGGAGTCCCATGTCCCTGCTGAGCACGGCCGTCGAAGGCTGGGATCCCGCGCCCATGAGCGTGACCGGGACCATCGACGCGTGGCCCGCCGAAGCGTTCTCGCACGCGCTAGACCTCCCGATGAGCCTCAAGCGGGGCGATGCCCTGCCCCCGATGTGGCACTGGTTCCACCTGCTGGACCACCCCAGCCGCTCGGCCCTCGGCGAGGACGGGCACCCCTCCGACGGCGCCTTCCTCCCGCCCGTCCCGGACCGGCGCCGCATGTTCGCGGGCTCCCGGGTGCGCTGGCACGCCCCGATCCGGATCGGGGACGAGGTCACCCGCAGGTCGGCGCTCCAGCAGGTGCGGGTCAAGCAGGGGCGCAGCGGAGAGATGGTCTTCGTGACCGTGCGCTCCGAGTTCTCCCGCGGTGACCGGGTCCTCCTGGTCGAGGACCAGGACATCGTCTACCGTTCCCAACCCGCCACACTGCGGTCCGAGTCGTCCCCGCCCTCCGCTGCGGCCACGAAGTCGCCCGCGGAGCCGTCCGACGGGGCGGCGCCGGGCGGGAAACGCATCGCCCTGGACACCGACCCCGCCCTGCTGTTCCGCGTGAGCGCCCTGACCTACAACACCCACCGCATCCACTACGACCTCCCCTACTGCACGGACGTGGAGGGCTACCCCGGCCTGGTCGTGCACGGCCCCCTCCTGGCACTGCTCCTGATGGAGGTCCCCCGCCGTTTCCACCCGGACCGGACCGTGGAGTCGTTCGAGTTCCGCCTGGTCACACCGGTTTTCTCGGGACAGCGCGTCGTTGCCGACGGGAACGCCGGAGACGGTGGCGGCCTCATGCTGTCCGCCGCGGCCGAGGGCGGACCCCAGGCCATCCGCGGGTCCGCCGTCCTCGCACCCTGACCCCCACCGCGCCTACCGGTCCGCAGCTGCGACGACCGGGGCCGGGCTCGACGACTGAGGAGTCTCCATGACCGAGTCGAACAGTCACGACCGAACCGTGACCGCGCGGACCGCGTTCCCGGGCCCAGCGCCGCTGTTCTGCCCGGCCACCCGGCCCGATCGCGTCCGCAAGGCCGCCGAAGCGGCGGACGCGGTGATCGCCGACCTGGAGGACGCCGTCGCACCGGACGACAAGGGCATCGGGCGCCGCCACGCGCTGGAAGTCCTCGACACCCTGGGGACCGGCCGGGTCATCGTCCGCGTCAACGCCGCCTCGACGCCTTGGCACACGGAGGACCTGCGGGCCCTCATCGACTTTCCCGAGGCCGTCGTGATGCTGCCGATGACCGCCTCCCGGGACGAGGTGGAAATGCTGAGGCCGCGACCCGTCATCGCCCTGTGCGAAACCGCCGCGGGGATTCTGGCCGCGCCCGCGATCGCCCAAGCGGCCAACTGCGCGGGGCTGATGTGGGGCGGTGAGGACCTGCTGGCCGACCTCGGCGGCCGTACCGGCGACGGACGGGGACGGCTTCCCGTACTCGACCACGCCCGGTGGACGGTGCTGCTCGCCGCCCGCGCGGCGGGCCTGCCCGCGATCGACACGGTGTACGTGGACACCGACGACGAGTCCGGACTCAGCGCGGAGGCCGTCGAGGCGGCCAACGCGGGCTTCGACGCCAAAGCGTGCGTCCATCCCAAGCAGGTCCCGGCGGTCAGGTCCGCCTTCCGGCCCACCGAAGGGGAGATCGCCTGGGCCGGCCGTGTCCTTTCCGCGGCGGCCTCGCGGGGCGGTGCCTTCGGTTTCGAGGGAGGCATGGTCGGCGCCCCCGTCATCGCCCGAGCCCGGTCGATCCTGGCGGTCAGCGGCTGATCAGGCGGTTCACCGTCCGGGGCAGCAGGGTTCCGGCGAGGCCGAGGAGTGCGTAGCCCACCTGGCCGGGGGCGAGCATGCCGAGGATGGCACCCGTGTTGGCGGTGGGGGACCTCAGGAACTCGCCCATCCTGGGGTGTGCGTGCGGGACACCGTTGCCCATGGTGAGGAGGCTGAGCAGGGCCGAGGCGGTGAGGGCCGCCCAGGTGACGGTGGCGGTGTCGGCCTCGGCTATCCAGTTCTGGAAGACCTCGACGGCGTGCACGGCGTAGGCGGGGGTCGCGCCGGGATCCGGGGCGGGCGAGGCCCCCGGCAGGGCGAGCGTGGCGCCCGTGAGGGTGAGCAGCCGGGCCGCGGCCATGACGATGCCGCCGGTGCCCGCGAGGCCGATGCGGCGGGCGAGCTCGCGGGAGCTGCCGGTGAGCTCCTCCTGGGAGGGGTAGCGGCGCCAGCTCCCGCCGCCGGAGCGGGCCTCACCCATCGCGTTGGCCCGGCGCCAGCGGAGGAAGCGCAGGGCGTCGCAGAGCGCGGCCGGCCCCTGTTTGGCCGCCATCGTGGCGGTGGCGAGCTCGTGCACGATCGCGGTGAACGTCATGGTGAGGGTGACGGGCAGGTCCACCCAAGAGAGCGCGATACGGCGGAACAGCGGCGCGATGTCGGCGGGCACGCGGACCCGCATGGAGACCGACTTTCCGTGCGCCCAGCGGCGCAGCCTCGGCAGGGGCGCGCGGCCGGGGAGCGGCGGCGTGGTCTCCGCGGCGCCGCCGATCACCCGGTAGTCCATGGCCACCGCGAAGAGCAGGGCGAGCAGCAGCAGCCACGGGGTGAGCGAGCCGCCGCCGAGCACACCGTGCACGAAGGTGGAGACGGGGTCCAGGCTGTGCGCGTCCGTCTGGGCGTTCAGGTGGAGGTGGTCGAGGTACACCAGCCCGGTGGCGAGCACCGGCAGCAGCCAGAGCCAGCTTCCGTAGCGGCGGCCGACGACGGCCAGGCCGAGCGTGGCGCCGATCAGCCCGGTGACCACGGCGTGCCCCGCGAAGACCACGGGAGCGGCTCCGTCCAGCCCCGGCCCGACCTCCCCGCCGGGCAGGATCAGGCCCGTGCCCTCTCCCCCGTCGGCCAAGGGGAAGGCGATGTCGGTGAGGAGCTGTTCGGCCAACTGGAAACCGGCCCCGGAGGCCGCGGCCAGCAGGAGGAAGTCGACGGCTGACAGGCGGCGCATCCGGCGCCGGGCGATCAGCACGAAGAGCAGGAGCGGCGTGAGTTTACCCAGCTCCTCGACGGTGACCGCGACATAGGTCCGGCTGAACACGTCACCGGTGTCGAGGCCGAGGGCGCCGCTGACCAGGGCGGAGACGAGGGCGATCGGCCACAGTAGGAGGGCGCCCAGGGCGGTGACCCGGAGGAGCGTCGCGAAGGAGACGGTTCTGGAGCGGGCCAGCAGGACCAGCTGGAACAGCAGCAGGTAGGTGAGCAACAGGGCGGGCAGGGCGATGCCGAGCTCCGGGGCCGCAAGGGGCACGAGGAGCAGCACGCCGAGCATGAGCCAGCCCCACAGGCCCCGCAGCCCGCGGCCGAACCGCACCGGCCCCGGGGTGCGCTCACGGGCGCGTTCGGCCCAGCGGGAGAGGCGTTCGGCCAGGTCGGGCCCGGGCCCACGGGGGGCGCGCGCGTGGCGTGCCCCGGGTTCGACGCAGTTGTGGTGCTGGGCGGCCCGGACCAGTTCGGACCGGTTGCCCTCCAGCGCCTTGCGGGCGAAGTCCGCTCGGGCCTGCGGGATGTCCGGCCCGACGATCTCCCGGACGAAGTCCGCGGGCCCCGCGGCGACGGTGAGTTCGTTGGACGCGACCAGGACGGCGGCGGAGAAGTCCTCGACGCAGACGAGGAAGTCGGTGGGCTTGGGCCCCCAGCCGCGGATCAGGGCGATGAGGGTGTCCGTGTCGAGGGGCACCTCGGTGACCGGGTCGTAGGAGAACTCGGCCCGGGTTCGGCAGACGAGAAGGCGGTCGACGCCCATCGCCCGTCCGGCCTCGACGATCCCGCGGATCAGGTTGCGGTCGCGCGGCACGGAGAAGGGCGTGGTGACCTTCTCCCCGTCCCGCACCCACTGGAGGTCGAACTCGGTCGCTCCGGCACAGACACGCAGCACGAGGTCGCGCGCGAGCATCGCCTGTACTTCCATGGACTTCCTCGTGCCGGGGGGCTGAGTACACGGGGGCCGTCCATGTCCGGAGTTGTCCGGCACTGGGGCGGCCCCGCACGAGCATAACGGCGAAGGGCTTCCGCGGAACATGTGCGTCCGGCCCTAGCGGCCGCCGTTGGACACCGGAGTCCGGTTTCCGGGCGAAGCTGGGGGTCAGTTCCCGGACGGGGCTGTGTCAGTTCCCGGACGGGGAGGGCGCCGGTGCCTCGGTTATCCGGACCGTCCGCGACGGACGGGGGCCCGCGCCGAACGCGTCCCCGCACAGCTGGACGAAGTGGCGCAGCACCGGCAGCGACAGCGCCCAACCGGTCATCGCCCACCCCAGGTTGAGGTGGTCCATGGCCCGTGCCAGGGCGGCCACCCCGCTCCACCGGACCCCCTCCGCGTTCTCGTAGGTGAGCCGGTACAGCACCTCGTGGTGTTCCGCGGCCGGCCGCATGGCCAGCGCCGTCGGCCTCCGCGCCGCCACCCAGCTCCCCAAGCCCCGGCACATGCCGCAGTCCACCGCCACGTAGAGGGTGCCCCGGGCCCGCCCCTCCCACGGGCGCCAGCGCGGCAGCCAGGGACGCGTAGCCGTGCTGTAGGCGTCCCACTCCTCCCCGAAGGCCTCGCGCAACTGCCCGCCCTCGTGCCAGGAAGCGAACCCCACGGCGTATCCGAGGGCCACCAGCGCGCCCAGCAACAGCGGCGGGTGGAGGACACCGAGCACCAGGTAGAGCAGCACGACGGTGAGCTGCATCGGGTTGCGGACGTAGGCGTAGGGTCCGCTGGCAACCAAGCGGGCGGGCGGGTCGTAGGGCAGCGGGGTGCCCCCGCCCACCGCCGCGAACTCACGCGCCGCAGCCAGGCCCGGCAGGCAGACCAGGGCGACCACCTGGGCACCGACGGCCAGGGACTCCGGGGTCGCCGCCCAGGGAACCCACGGAAAATCAGCCATGGCCGGGGCGGACGCGAAGGCCGGGACGGGCGCGGTCGCCAGGACGTACAGGGGCAGGACGACCATGAGCCCGAGGGCGAGCACGGCTTGGGCCCACACCCGGGCGTGCACCGCTTGGCGGCGCCGGGTCCAGTAGGCCAGCATCAGGGCGGGGATCAGGCACAGCGCGACACCGAGGATCTCGCCGAGCAGCCACCACGCGCCCAGCACCACCACGGGCTCGCCCAGCGGCATGAGGATCACGTCCAACCACACCAGCAGCACCGTCACCAAGGGGACCGGCAGGAACCGGAGTATGAGCGCCGGCAGGGCACCCCACAGCAGGACCCAGGCGAGCAGCAGGTCGACGGGGATGCCCTGCCAGACGGCACCCTCGGCGTGGAAGGACCACCACCCCTCCCGCTGGGCGACCAGGTTGAGCGGAATGAGGGTGAGCAGCACCCATCCGGAGGCCACGATCATCGCCGCCGTCTCCCGCTGCCCCGGCGTCCGCCACAGGCACAGGGCGACGAGCGCCACCACCGGCAGTGCGAGGCCCAGGCCCCGGACGAGGAGGGCGGGCAGTTCTTCGGGGATCACCGGGCCGCCTCAGCGAAGGTCTCAGCGAGGTACTCGGCGGCCAGGTCGGTGGCGTAGGCCTGTACCGGGCCGAAGTACCAGGAGGGGTCGTAGGTGCGCTCGTACTCGATCTCCCAGGTCATTGCGGTCCCCTCCGCTGTCTCCTCCCAGGTGGCCACGGCGCGCTCCATCTCCATCCAGTTGTCGAAGGCGGTGTCGTCGGTGACGTCGAAGACCACCCGTCCGCCGTCGGGGCGGGTCTCGCTCTCCGTGACCGCCAGCTCCATGTGGCGCGGGGTGGCTTCAGCGCCGAAGGCGAGCGTTCGGCGCGGGGTGAAATCGACGACGCGGGTGTCGCCCTCAACCAGGCCCTCCCCGGAGGCCTCCAGCGGCAGGGGGAAGGGGATGGCGGTGAGGAAGAGGGCCCGCGGTGCGTCGTACTCGGGCGGGGCGGCGAGGGCGTCGGCGACCTGGTCGGGGGCGGCGTCGACGACCACCGAACCCCGGCCCGCGCTCTCACTCGGCAGCAGCGAGAACCCGCCGATCCCCTCCATGGCGAGGGCGAACAGGACGGGGATCGCGACCAGCGCGTGCGGGTTGCGCCGGTCCAGCTGGAGCACCGTCACCACCAGCCAGGTGACCAGGGAGACCACCCCGTAGATCAGCGGAGCGGAGATGACCAGGCAGACCACGCCCTCCCCGAGCAGCGGCCCGGCCAGCAGCAGGGCCAGGGTGGTGACGGCCATGGCGGCGCCGATAGCGCTGCGGACCCGGACGCACAGGACGACCAGCAGGGCCAGGAGCGCGGGCAGCCCGACGTAGAACAGGGCGGTCTGGTCCAGGCCGCCGAACTGGGTGACCCGCACGGCGAGCAGGCCGCCGAATGCCGCGAGGACGATCCCGGCCAGGATCCAGCGGGCGCGGCTGGGGCGGTACGGGGCCGGTTCGGGTGCGTCGGCCGGTTCGGGTGGATGCGTCATGGCGGGGACTCCCTTGTCGCAAGGTCCTCTGGTCGCACGGTCCTTCGCACTGCTTCGATGCCACGATTAAAGCACAAGTTTTAATCACTCGATTAAAACGTATGATGAAGGTCGATCGAGAGGGAGGACGATGGCAAGGAGTGGCGGCGGAGGCCGCAAGAGCAGCGCCGAGACCAAGGACCGCCTGCTCACGGCGGCGAGCGAGATCCTGCGGGAGGAGGGGTACGTCGGGGCGTCGGCCCGGGCGATCGCCACCCGCGCCGAGGCCAACTCGGCCCTGGTCTTCTACCACTTCGGCGGGGTCGACCAACTGCTGCTGGCGGCGCTGGACCGGTCCAGCGCCGAACGCATGGCCATGTACGAGGAGCTCGCCGGGCAGGCACGCACCCTGGAGGAGCTCATGGAGGTCGCCACCCGCATCTACCGGACCGACCTGGAACGCGGCTACATCACCGAGTTCTCCGAACTGGTCGCTGCCGCGGTCACCAAACCCGACCTGCGCCCGGAGGTCAACCGGCGGGCACAGCCGTGGATCGACTTCATCGCCGGTCAGTGGGAGCGTGTGGTCGGCGGCTCCCCGCTCGGGAAGCTGCTGCCCGCCCGGGAGGTGGCGTACGCGGCGATCACCTACTACCTGGGGGTCAACCTGTTCTCGGTGCTGGACGAGGACCACAGCCGGACCGAAGCCGTGTTCGACCTCGCCGGGAGCCTCGCGCCCCGGGCCAAGCTGCTCACCCTGCGCCTACCCCGGCGCGGAAACACGGCCTAAGGGAAGGCCACGGAAAACCCAGTGAGGAAGAGCGAATGACAGTGAACGTGGACGTCGCCGACGGGATCGAGTTCCCCGACACCGCCGACGGCAACCGCTGGGTCGCCGGCGCGGTGATCACCGACGGTGCCGGGCACGTGTTCGCCCAGCGCCGCTCGGCCACCCGCAAGGTGTTCCCGCACTGCTGGGACGTGGTCGGGGGACACGTCGAGGACGGCGAGAGCATGCTCGAGGGCCTGGCCCGCGAGGTCCGCGAGGAGACCGGTTGGACCCTGTCCGGCGTGGTCGCGGAGCTGTACCGGCTCGACTGGGACCCGGGAGACGGCCTGACCCGCCGCGAGGTCGACTACCTGGTCCGCGTGGACGGCGACCTGAACGCCCCGGTCCTGGAGGCCGAGAAGCACACCGAGTTCATGTGGGTCGACGACTCGAAAGTGCACCTGCTGCGCGACTCCCGAGACCCCGGCGACTACTTCATCACGGACATCGTCCAGCTGGGCCTGGACGCCGCCCGCAAGCTCGGGTGAACCGGGTCGGCAGAGCGCGGAACCGCGCCGCCACAGCGTGACGGCGCGGTCCGGGCCAGGCCCGTCGGGTCAGGTCGCGTCCCGGGGACCCGCCGACGAGCTCTCGGGCTCCCCGTCGGAGGAGTCACCGGGGTCCTCGGGGGCGTCCGGTTCCGAGGCCTCCGGTGCTGGAGCATCCGGATCCTGGAACATGCCCTCCTCCGTCCCCGCGATGATGCGGGTACCGGTCAGGTCACCGGTGATGTTGCACATGGTCCGAGCCATGTCGAGGATCGCGTCGATACCGGCCACAAGGGCGACCGGGGCCATCGGCAGGCCCACGGAGGTCACCACCATGGACAGCATGATGAGCCCCGCGCCCGGAACACCTGCGGTGCCGATCGAGGCGAGGACACCGGTGAGCACGACCGTGGCGAGCTGCCCGATGGTGAGGTCGACCCCGGCGATGTTGGCGACGAACACGGTCGCCGCGCCCACGTAGATCGCGGTGCCGTCCATGTTGATGGTCGCCCCGAGGGGGAGGGTGAAACCGTAGACACCCTCCTTGACGCCCATCCGGTCCGCGGCCCGGGTGGAGACCGGCAGCGTGCCGTTGCTGGAACGCGTGACGAAGGCCGTGAGCATCGGTTCCTTGGCCTCGGCGAAGAAACGGCCCACCCGCGCCCGGAAGAGCATGAGCAGGACCGCGTAGACCAGGATCATGATGATCATCGACCCGTACACCACACCGGTGAGCTGGAGGAGCGGTCCGATGGCCTCGAAACCGGTCTCCGCGAGGACCACGGCGATCAGCGCGAACACACCGACCGGGGCGTACTGCAGGACGCCCTTGACCACGCGGAACACCAGCTCCACGGCCCCGTCCACACCCCGGCGGAGGAAGATGCCCAGCTCCCGGGTGCGGTGCTCGTTACTGTTGACCATGAAGGTCAGGGCCAGGCCGAACGCGATCGCGGTGAACATGATGCCCAGGACGTTGCCCTCGACCAGCGCCTCGAACGGGTTGGACGGCACGATGCTGAGCAGGGTCTCGGAGACCGCCGGCGGGTCGGCCGCCTCCTCACCGTCACCGGGCATGCTCAGCCCGGCACCGGGAGAGACCGCGAGGGCGATGCCGAGGCCGATCGAGATGGCCAGTGCCGAGGTCACCAGGTAGAAGACGAAGACCTTCAGCCCGATCCTCCCCAACCGCTGCGGGGAGATCGAGACCACGCCCGCGATGAGGGTCGAGATGATCAACGGGAAGACGAGGAGCTGGAGCAGGTTCAGGAACAGTTCCCCGAGCGGCTCCAGGATCGGCAGGGCCCAGGACTGGGTGCCGGTCACCGAGACGGTGAGGCCGACCACCACCCCTACGACGAGGGCGATCGCCATTTTCCAGATCAGGGGGAAGTCGAGGTAGCGGCGCCACAGACTCGGCGGGCTCGGAGGGCTTTCGGTCACGTCCGCGGACATCGTCGTCCTCAATCAGCTAGGAAGCAAATGTCCGTTTTATACCTTGGTTTCGGCTGGTCACACGTCACGATCCGGTTGCCGACCCCGAAGGAGCCCGGCGGCTCCAGAAGCCTCCGCGACCGCGAGCGGCACCGCGTCCAGTAGGTCCGACGCGCTGATCGGCGCCCCCGCCCGCGCGAGTACCGCCGCCCGCCCGTGCAGGTAGGCGGCGCACATGGCGGTTTCCTGGGCGGGAAGCCCGGATGCGAGTAGCGCCCCCGCCACCCCCGATAGCACGTCCCCCGAACCCGCCGTAGCCAACAGCGGGGTACCGGTCGGGTTGGCCACCGCCGGCTCGCCGGGATGCGCGATCACCGTCGTCGACCCCTTCAGCAGCACGGTCGAGTGGTACAGCGAAGCCGCATGGGCTGCGTGTTCGAGGCGGCGCTGCTCGATGTCCGCGCGCTCGGCCTTGGGCAGCAACCGGGAGAGCTCACCGGCGTGCGGGGTGAGCAGGGTGTGCGCGGTGCGTCGGCGTACCAGGTCGGTGAGGGGCATACTGTCCGCCAACAGGGTGAGCGCGTCGGCGTCGAGCAGCACCGAGCAGTCGCTCTCCAACAGCGCCCGAAGCTCGTCGGCGTGGGCGGGGTGCGTGCCGCGGCCGGGGCCGACCACCGCGGCCGAGACCCGCCCGGGTGCAAGGTCCGTGCTGCTCATCGGGTCCAGGTGCACCCCGACCGCTTCGGGCCAGCGCGAGAGCACCTGCGCGAGGACGTCCTCGCCGCCCCCGTAGCGCACCATGCCCGCCCCGGTGCGCAGGGCACCCCCGACGCACAGGACGGCGGCACCGCGGTACTGGTCGGACCCGGCACGAACGGCGAGCACACCCCGGCGGTACTTGTCGTCCTCGGCCGAAGGGGTGGGGAGGAGGCGCGTGATGTCCACAGCCTGTGGACAGGACAGGCCCGCACCTGGAAGCTCCGGGGCCAAACCGATGTCGACGAGGTGGACCCGACCGGCCCGCTCGGCCCCCGGATCGACGAACAGGCCGGGTTTGTACGTACCGAAGGTGACGGTGTCGTCGGCGCGCACGGCGTGCCCGGGCACCTCCCCGGTGTCGGCGTCCACACCGCTGGGGAGGTCGACCGCGACCACGGGCGCCGGAGAGTTCGAGGCCAGCGCGGCCAGCACGGCGAAGGGCTCGCGCAGGCCGCCCCTGCCGCCGATGCCGAGGAGCCCGTCCACGATGAGGTCGGTGTCGAAGAGCGCCGACTCGGCATCGTCGGAGACCGCGTTCCGGTACGAGTCGGGTCCGGGGCCGTCGGACTGCCCGAGCTGGACGACACTGCGGGCGGCGTCGCGCAACGCCGCCAGCACGCCGGGGTGGGCCTGCTTCCCGGCGAGCACCGCGCGCACGAAGGCGCCCCGTGCGGCCAGGGTCGCCCCCGCGAAGAGAGCGTCGCCGCCGTTGTCACCACCGCCGACCAGCAGGGTCACCCTGGACCCGTAGACGCGGGGCAGCATGCGGGAGCAGTGGACGGCGAGACCGAAGGCGGCGCGGCGCATGAGGGCGCCTTCGGGCAGCCTGTCCATGAGGGCCTGTTCGGCATCACGTACGACACTGACGGTGTGGGCGGAGCGCACCGGTCACCTCCGAGGGGCGGGGTCGGGGTCCCATCGTGGCGCATCGGGTCGGCGGTGTGCGCGCACCGCCACACGGACTCCGGACTCCGGACTCCGGACTCCGGGTGGCGGGTGGCGGGTGGCGGGTGGCGGGCGAAGCGTGGCGGGTACAGAGCTCATCTTTGGTACTTATCGCCCGTTGTCACGGAATCACCACGTAGAGAAGTTCGCACTGGGGACAATGGAGGTATGCCTCGACCGAGCAACTACGTGTCCAGGTCCGATCTGGGCTGGGGTACGTCCCCGGCCTCCGAAGCCAATCCCCAGTCCGGCCTCGTTATCCACTACGACAGCGCCGACCAGGGGCTCCCCAACCAAGACCACTCCGCCTGCCTCACCTACTGGAACAACACCCGCGACTTCCACACCGGCCCCTCCCGGGGATGGGCGGACATCGGCTACTGCGCGGATGAGGAGACCGAGATCCTCACCGAGGGCGGCTGGCGTTCGTTCCGTCAGGTCAGCGCGGGCGACACCGTACTCACCCTCGACCACGGCAGCGGGACGTCCCAGTGGCAGCCGGTTCAGGCCGTCAACGTCTTCCCCGCGACCGAGCGCACCCTCATCCGCTTGGAAGGGCGCGCGCACTCCTCCCTCACCACCGGTCAGCACCGCTGGCCCGTGGAGCGCACACCGCCCCACGCTTCTGCACTCAGCAAGGTCTGGGCGACTACGGGCACCCTCCACGGGAAGGACCTCTTCCGGACCGCCGCGCCCTGTGCCCACCTGCCGGACCAGCCCAAGTGGCCCGACTCCTTGGTCGCGGAGACGGCCGAGAGCTGGAGGTCCGGTACCGGCAGCGCACCCGACCACGAGTTCCTGCGTTCCCTCACCCTTGCGCAGATCACCCAGCTACTCGGCCGTTTCTGGTTCCAGGACGGGGGCTGGGAGAAGGGCCGGGACTGGGGGCGGCTCCAGAACTGGAGGCGGCTCCAGGACCGGGACTCGGCGGAGGCTCTCCAGTTCGCCGCCGTCCTGGCCGGGCAGACCGTACACCTGCGCTGCCAGGAGGACGGCTGGTCAGTGGAGCCCGATCAGCGCGCGCTGCTCCCCTATGGCGACCTCACGCGCACCGAAGAGCGCTACGGCGGACACATCTGGTGCCCGACCACACCCAACGGCACCTGGCTGGCGCGGCGGCGGGGGACGGTGTACTTCACCGGGAACTCCTTCATGGCCTGCGCGCACGGGTACGTGATCGAAGGCCGCGGGCTGTACCGCACCCAGGCGGCCCAGCCGGGAGGGAACTCCTCGCACTACTCCTGCACCTTGGCCACCGGGCCGAACGACGGCATCACCCCGGAACAGGTCAACGCGGTCCGTGCTCTGCGGCAGTGGTTGATGGAATCCGACACCTCTATCGCGGGAACCGTGCTCGGGCACCGCGATTTCACCCCCACGTCCTGCCCCGGCGACCGGGCCTACCAGATGGTCCAGGACGGAACCTTCACGCAACCCTCCGACGGCATCGAAGGAGACGACATGCCCCGACACCGCAGGTTCGAGAAGGACGACAGCCAGTCCCTGGAGCCGGACACGTGGGCCAGCCTGCGCTTCGACCGGCGGCACGACGACGAGACCGGTGAGTTCTACGCCCTGGTCGGAGTGGAGGAGACCGACGGCGCCTACTACGACCTGTCCGTCGGTGTGATCCTGGAAGGTGTCACCCCCGGCTCTGAGGTGCAGATCCGCGCCACCGAGTACGAGCCTGACGGGGACGGCGGATGGCAGATCGCGCGGAACCGTCCCCTCGACAGCCCCGTGCACGCTGGTGGCAAGGCGCACTTCACCTACTCCTGGAAGGGAAACCTGTCCGAGGGTCGCCGTGTGCGGATCCGGATAGCCCAGTTCGGCGACGCGGAGGCGCACGTGACCTCTGCGACCGCCGACGTCTTCTACTGGCCGTTCTGACCCCGCTAGCATCACGGACTCCTGGACTGGCCCAGGCTCGGGACGGTGCGGAAAGCCCTGTTCGGGGGGTCAGGGGGTTCGGGAGATCAGGGGGTTCGGGAGATCAGGGGGTTCGGGAGATCAGGGGGTTCGGGAGATCAGGGGGTTCGGGAGATCAGGGGGTTCGGGAGATCAGGGGGTCAAGGGGTTGCCTTGCGGGTTGGGGTGTCCTCCTTTCCCGCCGCCCGATTGTGGCCGTCTCCGCTGCGCGCCTCAAGGTCGTCGCCATCGAGCGCTTCGCGCGTCAACGGCGCTCCACCTTGACCCGCTCCGCTACGACGGCGGGTT